>JAJZCA010000189.1 GCA_021798735.1 Acidobacteriota bacterium
TCGCTTTAACCGCCGCACCTCGGCGTCACGCGGCAAACTATTCTATCGATGGGCGCAACAAGCCGTTCAGATGGAGCCAATTCCGTTTGCAAAACTGGTGAGACCACAACCCATTGCGTCTGGTGGCGTCAAGTAAATAGCTAGATTATATGATTCTTCACTGCGCAGTGCGGAGCCTGCCCTGAGCGAAGTCGAAGGGTTCAGAATGACTCTCTCCCACCATCAACTACACCGGCTGTGAATCCGCTATCGGGCAGAAGGAGGCTGCTTCCCTTTGGCTACCATTGCATCGAACTCGCTGCGCGGCATCTTCAACATCTTGGGATGAGCATCAATCCATTTTACAAAGGCGTCGTATTTCTGCGGAGTCCACCCTCCCTCAAATTGCGCGCCGTTCTTGCCCTCATGATTGAGTTTAAAATTGAACGCGTCTTGCAGCGCTGTAAATTCTGCGGAACTGATAGCAGCTTCAGCCAGAATTGCAGGGATAAAGATAACTCCCTCCGGCTTCGCCAGAACCAGGTCGCCCGGTAATACCACCGCACGTCCAATACGGATCGGAGCATTGATCGACGTCAGTTCCATTTGCCTCCAGTACGAAGGATCATAACCACGATAGAGCCCATTGAAGTTAGGGATCTCCCGGTTTTCCTCCTGATCCCTTATCCCGGCGTTGAACACGAACCCCGTGTGACTGCGCGCCGCAATTCCATTGCCGAGATTCGACCCTATCAGGGTACCGAAGAGGATCTTTCCAAATCCATCGGCCACATACACATCGCCTGGCTGAAGTTCGGCGATAGGCCACGAATTGGTGTCGCCCACGCGTTGCTCCTGCTTACCCTCGGCAGCAATGGCTGCGGCCATGTCCGGACGTAAAGGCATATACTGCGCGGTCAGCGCTCTACCGGCAAAAGATCGATCAGGGTGAAGGGCCTGCAACCCGCCTTCAAATTGATTGTCGTACCCATGAGAGCGCAAAAAATCCCATACGTCTTCAATTGTCATATTCACGGCGCGCTTCAGCAAATCATCCGGCAATTTAGGACGTCCATCCGGGAAGCGTTCACCCTTCCAACCCGACGTATAAAAGAGAATTTGCTTTCGCGTCATTTTCACTTGACCGAAAGCGGGCGATGTCCCCAATACCATGCATGCAAGCACAGCGATCCAAATCATCTTCTTCACGCGATTCTCCCTTCGCCCGTGCAGGGCCAAAGCGACGTAGTTCCGCCGCACGCTACAACAACTGAACGCTCACCCATCGGTCAATGCTCGATCCTGCATCATCCTTGCTACTTCGGTAAATAAGGAACAAACCCTTGGGCCTTGGTATGGATCTTATACACAGCGGTTGATGCGGTTATGTAGAGTGTCGTGTAACCCCTACCTCCCCATGCCAGATTTGCTGGCTGCTCTGGAACAACAACTGTGCCAAGATGATTCCCAGCCGCATCCCAGACCCAAATTCCTTTAGGACCAACGACGTAAATGTTCCCTTTCTTGTCGATCTTCATCCCATCAGGAACACCTTCTTTGGGGCCGCCTTTCTCTGCCCCAAAGATGCGTCCATTGGCAAGCGTTCCACCAGGCAGGAAGTCGTAGACCCGAATGTTCCGCTGTTCGGAATCGTCTACATAAAACTTTTTCCCATTTGGAGAAAATGCGAGTCCGTTGGGTTGTGTCAGGTCTTTTGTCAATAACCGAACCTGACCGGCCCTTGAGATTCGATAGACTCCTTGAAACGGAATCTCCTGCTTTTGCCCTGCAACCAGGTCAAGGGTAGGGTCGGTAAAATATATCGCGCCATCCGGCCCCAGCACGACATCGTTGGGGCTATTGAAGCGCATCCCGTCATAGCGATCTGCCACGGTTTGGTACGTTTTTCCGTCCGGCGATAGCCGAATAATTGCACGCAAGACGCTCGCACAATCCAAAAGGCGGTGTTGCTTGTCGTATGTATTGCCGTCAGGGTCGCCGAGGGAAATAACCTCTTGCTTCTCACCCGTAGCCAGGTCTACTTTGAAAATTTTATTCAATGTCTCATCGCTTACCCACAAAAAACCGGCATTGTCCCACACTGGCCCTTCGGTAAATCCAAAACCGGACGCAACTGCCGTAAGCTTCGCCTCCTTGTCGAATAACTTCCAGAACTTTGGAGACACAGCCTGCAGTTCGAATTTTCTTCTTCCCGGCTGTCCGCTCAACGGCGCGCCGATCCACAAACTGAGCAAAGTCCCTACGATAAGCGCGAGCAGCGGTATCTTCTTCACAATGAATCTCCTATTAGGTTTGACATATCGCACTGCAAAACTGACAAATCGGCAATAAACGGTCGGCCACGGAAGTTCAATTGAAGTCGTCGTCCTCGTCATCGCCAGTGGACCGGCGCTTCTGACTGGGGTGGCATTTTCCTTGCCAGCCTTCATTAAACAACGAATCAGGTCGTCAAGTTGGCGGGTTCCCACCCTCTAAATGACCTCGATGCGGAAGCTCCATCCTTCGCGTCCTTTGTGAAGGGTGGAATGCACAGCTCTTTCCCCTCTGGCTTCCCATCCTACGTGCTTTTGGCGAATAGCACATTCAAGCCTTCTTTTGCCTTGAGCGGGAAAGAATTGCAGCGCAAGCTCGCCTCATGCCAGAGCCGTCCTAAGATGGCTTTCCCTCTGACGCCGGCAAATGAAAGTCCCTCAGTTGTCCCACGGGAAGAATCATCCGCAGCGAGTTCAAGATCGACAACAAGTCGATCACCTCCTGCGAAATCGCGCCTTGAATCGGCGTCAAATATCCCAGGGACGCCGCGCACATTCCCGCCAGGCTCAGCAGCATTCCTCCCACCGCGCTGGTCAGGGCAATCCGTCGCATGCGACGGCCAATATGCATCAGCTCATCCACGCTGCCCAGCGAGGATTGCAGAATCACCGCTCCCGCCGCTTCCGTGGTAATGTCGCTATTCACTCCCAGCGCCACGCCCGCCGTCGCAGCCATCATCGCCGGCGCGTCATTGATGCCGTCTCCCAAATACAGCGTCGGCGCCTCCGCCGTCAGTTCCCGTACCTTCGCCAGCTTCTGCTCCGGGCTCATCCCTCCATACACATGCGTCAACCCCATACTGCTGGCAAACAGCGCCACCTCTGTGGGACGGTCTCCGGAGAGCAGAACAATTTCCGTGATCGCGTGCTTCGGTCCAAGGTGGGCAAGAAACGGTCGGCTCTCGCCGCGTGGCTCATCCAAAAATCGCAGCACCCCCGCCAGCTCGCCATCTCGCAGCAGCACGCACTCCAGCCCCGGCGCAGTCGGCGGAAGTTGGCTTTTGGCCTCTTTGCCGAGCTTGCCGCGACCCGTCAGCGTCCACGCGTGCCCGTCGATGTGTCCGGTCAATCCCGTGCCTGGCGCTTCCGACACATCTCCCACGTTCATCAGTGGAATCTGCTCGCGCTTGGCGGCCTCTAAAACAGCCTTTGCCAGCGGATGTTTCGAGTAGCGCTCCAGGCTGGCCGCGGACTGCAGCAGCGCCGTGCGTGACGGCGTCCCAATCGGAATCGCCTCCGTCAAACTCGGCTCGCCATACGTCAACGTGCCCGTCTTATCGACAATCAGCGTTTTACAGAAGTCCAGCTTTTCCAGGATGGAAGGATCTTTGATCACGATGCCATACCGCGCCCCCACAGAAATCGCCCCGATAATCGCCACTGGAATCGCAATCAGCAACGGACATGGGGTGGCAATCACAAGCACGGCAAGAAAGCGCTCTGCATGCCCGCTCAGCAGCCAGCTCGCGAGCGCGATGGCAACGGCAAGCGGCGTGTACCAGCTTCCAATGCGATCGCCGAGCCGCCGAATCGCAGGCCGATCTTCTTCCGACGCATGCAGCACTTCGACAATCTTCGCGTAGCGCGAATCGCTGGCGATTTTCGTCGCCAGAATTGTCAGCGCGGAATTTCCATTGATCGCTCCCGAAAGCACCGTCGTGCCCGGCGCCTTTTCCATCAGATACGGCTCGCCGGTTAAGTACGATTCATCCATGCTGCCCTGGCCGCTCGCCACCACTCCATCCACCGCGCACAGCTCGTGCGGATACAGCATGAGTCGGTCGCCCACGGCGATCTGCCCGCTGGAAACGGCGACCACCGCTCCGTCCGCTTCCACCCTGTGAGCTGTTTCCGGCATGCGCTTGGCCAACGCTCCCAGCACAGAGGAGGCGCGTCGCGTCGCATACGTCTCCAGAGTTTGTCCGCCGGAAAGCATCAAAATCACGATGGCCGCAACCCAGTACTCATGCAGGACCGCAGCCGTAACGATGGAAATGGCCGCAAGAAGATCGACGCTGAAATTTCCCTGCATCATTTCTCGCGCAAGTTCGTACAGGATGGGAAGGCTCGATCCCACAATGCCAATCAGCAGCAGCCGATCCGTTATCGTGGAATTATGGAACGTAAACCTGGCAATCAACGCTGCCGCCAGGGCGACGCTAATCAAGCTCAGGATCGCGGTATCTCCGCTGATTTTTTCAAACCATCGAGCTGGCGCGGTAGTCGGGCGCATGATTTGACTTTAGTGGATTGCGATTTCTCAGACTCGAAAGTTTGTATGCCGTACGTAGGTTGTAACTATATCTTTGCTGCGTCACCATCTTCGGTGATGCCGGTCACGTTAGCGCGCCGAATCGCTGTTCAATTCTCGCATTCTTGGCGCATACTGGAAGTAGTCCCGATGTTGATTGCAGGAGATGTTCGGTGCACAAAAACTCTGTTGGAATTCGCGTTGCAGTTGCCGCGGTTGTCATTGTCGGCACCATCTTGTACCTGGCCGTCACCGGCGTCCGGGCAAACAAAAGCTATTACGTCACCATTCAGGAATTGCAATCCATGGGCAATCGCGCCTACACGCGACACCTGCGGGTTGCCGGGAACGTCGAGCCGGGTTCTATCCAGCGCGACGGTGCGCACGCACAGTTCGTCCTGGTAGAGCAGGGCCGGAAGCTGGAGGTAAAGTACACCGGCAGCGATCCCCCGCCAGACACTTTCAAGGACAATGCGCAGGCATTGGCCGTTGGTATGTACGGGCGCGACGGCGTCTTCCACGCCACCCAGGTCCAGGCCAAATGCGCCTCCAAATATGCGCCCGCCAAACCGGGAGAGAAACCCAGGCAAACCGCCTCCATGGCGCAGCCCCGTTGACCCGCGCCCAGGTTCCGGCCGGTTGGAAATCTGTAGTAGACTTTCGAAGTCTCTTCAGGCTGATTTGAAATTCATCGGTATGCAGCAACCACGCAGCAATAGCAACAAGCTCTCTTTCTTGCCATGAAAAAGACCCTGTCGATCGGATTACCGCTGGCCTTGGTGCTCTTATCTGTCGGCTTCTATCAAGCCATCTACGTGGCTCCCACAGAAGCCACCATGGGTCAGATCCAGCGAATCTTCTACTACCATTTCCCTTCCGCCATCATGGCGCTCTTGTTTCCCTACATCAACTTCATCGCCTCGCTGGTATTTCTAGCGACGCGAAATTCCAACCCGCCACGCGCCCAGGCCGCCGACGCTCTCGCCCTCGCTTCCGCGGAAATGACCCTCATCTTTTGCAGTATTGGCCTCGCCACCGGCATGTTGTGGGCGCGACCCGTGTGGGGCATCTGGTGGACCTGGGACGAACGTCTCACTAGCTTTCTGATGTTGTGGCTGATCTACGTCAGCTATCTGCTGCTGCGCCGCTTCACCGCCGGCGGCCAAACGCAAACCCTGGCCGCCGTGTTGTCGATCTTTGCGGCCATCGACGTTCCCATTGTCTATATGTCGATTCGCTGGTGGCGCACCCAGCATCCGTCTCCGGTCATCGGCGGCGGCGCCAACTCCGGACTCGATCCCAGCATGTGGCCCGCGGTTTGGTGGAACCTCGCAGGCTGGTTTGTCTGGGGCGTGATGCTGGTAACGCTACGCTATCAACTGGAACGCAAACGCCAGCGTGCCCAGCAGGAATCTGTCCTGCAAGCCCTCGCCGCAAATTAGAGACGCACCGTCGGCATTCCCCCTCGAGCCATGGCTTTCCTGTCGCTGCTCTTGGCGAAGATCGCCGTCACGCCTGCTTCCAGCACAACTCGACCGACTGCGCTAGCCGCTCCAGCAGAATTTGTTCGCGATCCTGCGATCCTGCGTAGCTGTAATTGCCGCCGCTGCAGCCCCGCTCGGTCGTTTCTGCGGAGACGGCAGCGGCATCCATTTGAGCGCCGACAACACGCTCAGCGGAATTTATACGGAAGCTTGCGAAATCTTGGAGCCAGGGAAGGTTGCCATCGGCTTGCTCGTTCTCTATCGCGACGGGCAAGAGCGTCAGCATCGTCACGCACTCGCCGTCTCGTCTAGACTTGCGCGTGTCGCGCAGTGAAATCAACTCAAGAACAGTAATGTGTCCGCGCCCAAATTCATTTCGGCACACACCTCCCCGCTCCTCCCAATCTGGGAATCAACCATGCAAAATTGTTTTCGATCTCCCGCAGAACTGTGAATGTCTATCGACGAGCAAGAAATCCGGGTGCCCCATATCTACCCGCGTTCTCTGCGGGGAGATGTGGGATCAAAAACAGCCGCGTCACCTCGAGCGCTATTCTCGGATTCCTGAAATCGCCGCAGTCCCCAAGCCATACGGCAAGCTTAGGCCTCAACCCCTCCCCACTCAAGCCAAAGTACGGCTTGAATGGGCCACCGCCGTAAGTTTGGGTGATGGACTCAAGTTGCTTTCTCGACGGGTAAGTTTACATCGACGTTTATCTCTCCGTTGGCGTCTTCGTAGAGCTTGATCAACTGCCGGGTGCCCCAGGTTCGCGTAGCTAACCTGGGAACAAGATAGCGCAAAGATAAAGTTGTCATTCCGACCGGAGGTCGCTGCGGCGACCGCAGTGGGAACCTGCGTTTTCTCCTGAACCATCCGTGATCTGGGTGCCCCATATCTACCCGCGTTCTCTGCGGGGAGATGTGGGATCAAGAACAGCCGCGTCACCTCGATCGCCATTCTCTGCGGTTCCGACTGTGAGGGACGAGTCGGCGGGTGGCCCTCGATAAGGACGAAGGCTTTGTCAAGGCGCAAATAACCCGGGCGGTGCGTGAGCACCGCTTGATCAGCCAGAGGGTTTGAGGACC
>JAJZCA010000190.1 GCA_021798735.1 Acidobacteriota bacterium
AACGACGCATCTGGGATTTGGCGGCTCCGGCCTGATGGGCGGTCTGAGCGAGCGCGAATCGCTGGCTCTGCTCGAAACGGCGTTCGATGCGGGCATTCGCCACTTCGATGTAGCGCCAGCATACGGGCATGGCCAGGCGGAACGTTGTTTAGGAAAATTTTTGAGGGGGAAGCGGGAGCAGGTCACTGTCACCACGAAATACGGCATTTTGCCGCCCAAGGGCGTGGGCCTTCTTGGAGTGGCGCGAAGCGTCGTGAGGCCCGCTCTCCAGCGACTTCCTGCGGTTCGCAAGCGAGTCGCACAGGCGGCCGCAGGATTGAAGTCCAAGGCGAGTTTTTCCGCCGAGGAATCTCAGCGTTTTTTGGAGCATAGTCTACGGGAACTAGGCATCGATTGCATCGACCTATGGCTGTTGCATGAAGCGACGGCGGACGATCTCGACGGTTCTGACCTGTTGCCATTTCTTCAGGAAATGCAGCATCGGGGTCGCATCGGCGCGTATGGCGTGGGCGCAGAGCGCGAACGGCTGACCGATTTGTTTCAGCGGCATCGCGACTACTGTCCGGTACTGCAGTTTGAGTGGTCGGCGCTGGATGAAGAGGCGCATTTCCCGGGTGCATTTCTCATCTATCACCGCTCGATCTCGGGAGCTGCAGACGCAATTCGCAATCGCTTGCAGCAGGATCCTAGCCTGTGCCGCCGTTGGTCAAATGCAGTGGGTAGCGATTTGTCGGATACGAAACTTCTGGCTGGAGTTCTATTGCAAGCTGCGTTGGCGGCGAATCCTAACGGGATGGTATTGTTCTCCTCCCGGGTCGCGGAGCACATCCGCGCCAATGTGCAGGCGGCAGAAGAAACTGGCGCGTGTGCGCAAGGGAAGCGCTTTCTGGAATTGGCGGCGGAGAATCGCGACGTAATTGGCGCGCCTGAAAAGAGTTGATGCCCCGCGCGGGACAGGTGCGGATATTCATCGGAATCGTGTACCCTGAAGCATCCGGAGTCCCGCATGAAGCAACGTTGGAAGACCCAATTCGTTTTGTTTCTAGCGGTGCTCGGCCCCGGCATTATTACCGCCAACGTCGATAACGACGCAGGCGGCATCCTTACATATTCCCAGGCAGGCGCGCAGTTCGGCTACATGCTGCTTTGGACGATCATTCCCATCACGTTGGCACTGGTTGTGGTACAGGAGATGTGTGCCCGCATGGGCGCGGTTACAGGCAAGGGATTGAGCGACCTGATCCGCGAGGAATTCGGTCTTCGCATCACGTTCATCATGATGATCCTGCTGGTCATTGTGAATTTCGGGAATGTGATTGCGGAATTTTCCGGCATCGCCGGAAGCATGCAGTTATTCCACATTAGCAAGTATCTTTCTGTTCCCGTTTGTGCGGCGCTGGTGTGGTTGCTGGTGGTGAAGGGCGACTACAAGGGCGTGGAAAAAATCTTTTTATTGGCCTCCGCTTTTTACATTGCCTATATCGCGGCTGGAGTGCTGGCTGAACCGAACTGGCATACCGCGCTGTTGGCCACCGTTAAACTTCCTCCGCGCCCGGTTTGGCACAAGTCGTCCTACATTTACATGATCGTCGGAGTCATCGGGACTACGATCGCGCCGTGGATGCAGTTTTATCTTCAGTCGTCCGTGGTGGAAAAAGGCGTTAACGAGCGTCAGTTGACCCCGTCGAGATGGGACGTCATCGTCGGCTGCATGTTTACAGACATCGTGGCGTGGTTCATCGTGGTGGCGTGCGCGGCGACGCTGTACGTTCACGGAATGGGCGCGATCCAGGTACCGTCCGATGCGGCGGAAGCGATGAAGCCGCTGGCAGGACAGTACGCATTTATTTTGTTTGCGGCCGGATTGTTCAACGCGTCGTTATTTGCGGCGTCGATCCTGCCGTTGTCGACCGCATACACGGTGTGCGAAGGCATGGGATTTGAATCGGGGCTGGATAAAAGCTTCAGCGAGGCGCCCGCGTTTTACTGGCTGTATTCGTTATTGATTGCCGCAGGCGCCGGAGTTGTTCTGTGGCCGCACTTTCCGCTGGTGAAGGTGACGATCCTGTCGCAGGTGTTGAACGGAGTTTTGCTGCCGATTGTGATGATTCTGATGCTGGTGCTGATCAACAAGCCGGAATTGATGGGGAAGCACACCAACAATCGCTGGTTCAATTTGATTGCGTGGGGTACAGCGATCATCGTGATCGGCCTGTCGATTGCGATGCTTTTTGCGCCAAGCAGCTAAAGAATTTTCCCCTGCGCAAGATCGCGGATAAATTTCCGATCGGCGGCGAGAAAATTGTAGGCGGGCAAGTCACGCAGCTCCGTCCAGCGCATGTCCTGAAAAATGCGGTTTCGCATTTCGCCTTCAAAGTGATACACAGCGAAGAACCGCAGGTGAATCGAGCCTCCGTTGCGGTAATTGTGCTGTACCTCTGCGATGAAGGGGCCGATCTTGGCTTCGATGCCGAGTTCTTCTTCCAACTCACGACGCAGCGCCTGCTCAGGAGTTTCGCCGGGCTCAATTTTGCCGCCGGGAAATTCCCACTGCAATCCCATGGCGGTGCCGGCTTTGCGCTGACAGATGAACACTTGCTTGTCTCGCAAAATTAGCGCAGCGACCACCGCACGCATGCGAGGTTTTTCCGACTCGGTCTGGGGTACTACTTCGACATCCGGTTCCATCACTTCTTTAGGATAGTGATTTACGGCTGCTTCTGCGAATGCTGAAGTGAAATGAGTCGAGGATGTGCCGGAAATAGATTTGGATGTATCGCCGCTGCCAGACAGGTCAGGCCCTCGACGATTGGGTGCGCCGGCGTGTTCAGGAATTCGTCGGGAATGCAATAGACGCGGCCATTGGTGACTGCGCGTAGCGAGTGCCAGCCGCGCTGCTCGACGACGCGAGCCAGGGGGACGCGATCGCCGGCGCCGCACCAGGCGAAGATGAGAACGTCGGGGTCGCTGGCTGAAACTGCCTCCGCAGTGGTGGTTTTGCCGGGGTCGCCAATGAATTCGCCGCCGGCGGCTTCGACCAGTTCCTTTACCCAGAGCTGAGAATGGATGAGGGGCTTGCCCCACTCCTCGCAATACACGCGGGGATGGCGGGCGGCTTTGGCAGATTGAAGGCGAACGGCTTCGATGCTGAAGGCGAGTTCGGCGACGAGTCCTTCGGCGCGGTCGGAGGCATGGACAACTGAGCCGATCAGTCGAATGTCCGCGAAGATGTCGGCGAGGGTGTGCGGGGCGAGCGTCAACACCGGACAGCCCGCGCGCAGAATGGCGGCCAGCGACTCCAAGCGGTATGGAACCGAGGCGATCACCAGATTTGGCTCGACCGCCAGCAGTTCTTCCATGGTGGAGGACCAGGAGTCAGCAATGATTTTCAGGTTGCGATGGGCGAGCTCCGGCAGCGCCTCGACGCAGTAGCGGGTGCAGGCTACCAGATCGTCGAGGCGGCCCAGCCGTTGCAGGGTGAGGGTGATGCTGGGTTGCAGGGAAGCGATGCGCAGCGGGGAGGACTCAATCCCAGGTCTCAAAGGCGAGACCTGGCGCACCCGGGGCGGTTCACCTGAGGCACCCGCTTCGATCCCAGGTCTGTCACCGCGGCGACCTGCTGCGGGCGAGACCTGGGACACCCGGTCTTGGCTAGGCATGGACCGGGCCGGGCTGAAAGATCGGCCATCCTTGCAGCGCGGCAATCTCCGTCAACTCCGCCGTGGGGTTGACGACAAACGGATGCTTTGCGATGGCGAGCATGGCGGCGTCGTGAATAGAATTGCCGAAGACCGCATCGGGCTCGGTGATGCCCACGCGCGCCAGCGATTGCACTTTGCCCTCGTCGGTGGGGATGTCGAGCAATTCTTCGGTGATCAGGCCGTTGACGACGCGCACGCGGGCTGCCAGCACGCGCTCGGCAGGGATACCGAAGTGCTGCATGGCATCTTCAATCAACCAGCTGTTGGTAGAACTGACGGCCCACACGACGGTTCCGCGCTGCTGCAGTCGATTGCAAGCCTCCCTCATTTCCGGAAAGATATTGGGGCGCATCATTCCGTCGAAATACGTATGCACGGCTTGTCGCAGTTCGGATTCGCGCAGGTCGCGATAGATCTGCACCATTTCGCCGCAGATGGCGAGCTCAGAAACTTCGCCGCGAAGATAGGCTCGATAGCGCGCATCCATCCAGTTGCAGGCTTCGCGAGAGAGCAATCCGGATTCCATGGACCATTGCATGAAGCCGACGCCGGCGTCGCCGCCCCACAGCGTGCCATCGCAGTCGAATACGGCTACGGTGGGCGGGATAGCGTCAATGCGACGGAAAAATTCAGAAGAGGAAAGAGTGGAGATTTTCGGGGTGATGAGTTGTTGTGCCAAAACGGACGACCTTATCAAAAATATAAAAGGACAAATTGTAGAAGGCGGAATGATTTTTCAGTGTCAATGCGCCTTCCTCTCTATGATGCAGCATCGGCAGAAACTATGCCAGCGTTGTAACCACCTTGTAATCTGGCGATGTACGGGTGGGCTGGCAAAGTTGATTCCACGGGAAAGAGTTGCTGGAGGCGCGGCGCGATGCTCGATAATTTCTGCAGGCGAGAAGCTGCGTGGAGAACGATCGACATTCCGGCGGAAGCAACCTGAAACTGATCCAGAATTACCTGACGTATCTGCGCGTGGAAAAGGGTCTGCGGCCGCTGACCTGCGAAGCGTATCAGCGCGACCTGCTGCAGTGCGCGGAATTTCTGGAGAAGACGAACGGCTTTCTGGCTTCCGCAAAACATCAGGACCTGGCGGGGTTCGTCGCGCATCTGCAGGCGCACCAGGTAGAGGCGCGCTCACGGGCTCGAAAATTGTCTTGCCTGCGCGGGTTATATCGCTGGCTGCTGCTCGATAAGCGCATCGCCTACGATCCAACAATTCATCTGGAAACGCCGGCGGGGTGGAAGGTGCTGCCGAAGTCGTTATCGGAAGCCGAAGTGGTGACGATGATCGACCAGACTGGACATGGCGCCGCGGGAAGCAGGACGGAAGAGTGTACGCCGCAGTCCTTGCGCGATCGGGCCATGCTGGAGCTGCTCTACGGCGGTGGCGTGCGCGTGTCGGAGCTGGTGGGACTTGCGGCCGAAGACATCTCCCTGCAGCAGGGGCAGATGCTGGTGCGCGGCAAAGGCGATAAAGAGCGCATCGTGCCGTTGGGGCAGCCCGCGATTGCGGCATTGACGGAATATCTGGAACACGGCCGGGCACAGTTGCTGCGGAAGGCGAATGTGCGTGAGGTGTTTCTATCGCAGCGCGGACGTCCGCTGACGCGGCAGACGGTGTGGGCCATGGTGAAGCAGGTGAATCATCGCGCCAGCCCGCACATGCTGCGCCACAGTTGCGCCACCCACATGGTGGAACACGGCGCGGACCTGCGCACGGTGCAAACATTGCTGGGCCACGCCGACATTGCGACCACGCAGATTTATACGCATCTGGCGTTGGGCAGGTTGAAGGCGGTTCATCGTGCGCATCATCCGCGCGGGCAGATGCAAGCTCGTGCTTTGGATGGTGCGGAATGAAACCCACATCTCAAAAGCGAGATGTGGGGCACCCAGGCCTTAGTAAGAATGGGTCACCCGAGCGGTCAGCTCCGGAAATTCTGCGGCTGGTGGCGCAGTATATGGCGGTGTTGACGGTGGAGCGGGCCTCGTCGGAGCACACGGTGCGCGCCTACCAGCGAGAGCTGCATTCGTTCGCTGCATTTTTGGCGAAGCGCTGTGGCGAGGGAGTGGTGCCGTCGCAAATCGAACATCCTGTCATCCGGGAATATCTGGGAACGCTGTACGAAAAGAAATTGTCGAAACCCTCTGTGGCGCGTGCGTTGGCGGCGATTCGGTCGTGGTTTGGCTGGCTGGCGAGGACGGGGCACATTGAGCAAAATCCAGCGCGTCTCGTGTCGACGCCGAAGTTGCCAAAGCATCTGCCGCGCGTGCCGGGGGCGGAGCAATTGAACCAGGCGTTCAACGATGCGGACGCGGAAACGGCATGGCCGGAGCGGGATCGCGTGATCATGGAGCTGCTGTATGGCTGCGGCATTCGAAACGCGGAGCTGGTGGGGCTGAACCTCGACGATATTCAGTGGGGCAATGAGTGCCTGCTGGTGCGCGGCAAGGGGCGCAAGGAGCGGTATGTTCCGCTGGGCGATGCGGCGGCGATGGCCATCCGCGCATATTTGCCGCAGCGGGGGCAGAAGTTGCTGGACGCGAAACGGGCGTCCGAGGCGTTGCTGTTGAATGTTCGATTGCGCGGCGATGGCCGCCTGACGACTCGGAGTGTTGGTCGTATTGTAAAACACATGGCGCTTTCCCATGGGCTGGCCGCGGATGTGCATCCGCATACGCTGCGGCACGCGTTCGGAACGCACATGCTGGAGGAGGGAGCGGATTTGCGCGCCATCCAGGAAATTCTTGGCCACGCTCGGCTCTCGACGACGCAGCGATATACCCATTTGACCTCGGGGCAGGTGGCCGCAGTGTATGACAGAACGCATCCCAGGGCGAAGTAGCAGAGCCAAGTAAAAATCACGATACACTATAGATATTCAGCCCCGGCGGTACGCCATCCGCCAACGATCCAGCGGGGGCCGAACCCGAGGGCTTTTCTCGCCACGTTCCCCTCGACAATTTAGAATGAAAGTTGACACACAATTTCAGTGTGTGTGGAGCTTTTTCTCGTGATACAGCTTGGCGATGCATTAACTAAAGTTTTCGGTACTAGCAACGAGCGCACCGTGAAGCGCATGTTGCCGACGGTGCAGGCGATCAACTCCCTGGAACCGGCGATGCAGCAGCTTTCGGACGAACAGATGCGCGCCAGGACGGACGAATTTCGCGCCCGCATTGCGGCAGCCGTTGCCGACATCACGGACCCCGAGGAGCGGACCAAAGCGGAACAGGATGTGCTGGAGCAGATTCTGCCGGAGGCGTTCGCGCTGGTGCGGGAGGCTGGGCGTCGCGTAATCAACATGCGGCATTTCGATGTGCAGTTGATTGGCGGCATGGTGCTGCACCAGGGCAACATCGCAGAAATGAAGACCGGCGAAGGCAAAACGCTGGTCGCCACGCTGCCTTGCTATTTGAACGCT
>JAJZCA010000191.1 GCA_021798735.1 Acidobacteriota bacterium
AGATAACCACCGGGAAGAAGATACCCTCCTTGTCCGGCAGGGATGGGCCCATGGTCGGGATTGCGAAGGGCCGTGGATTGGGTGGGCGGTTGCGCAGGAGTTGCATTCGATTGCGCCATGATCGCGGCAGGCAGGGCTATCGCCATCAATAACCAATGCAATTTCATCCTTCAGACCTCCGTTACGCTCACTGAATTTGGTCGATTGAACTCAATTCCTGAAATCGAGAAAGAATGGATAGTTAACGCGCCGATTGAAACTGATACAGCGCTTCTGCGTTTCCGCGCAGCACCATGCGGGCAATTTCGTTCGCACGTTCGCGACTGATCTCGTGGTCCCGCAACATTCCGGTCAACGCAATTCCCAACGCGGCACGAGCATTTCGACTGGCAATCCATGTGGCCTCTGGCCAGCCCATTTCGTCGGTGTAGGCATATCCATCGGTTCCGAACATGACTTTCTGCGGCTGCATTTCCAACCACTCCCGCAACCAACGGGCTTCCGTGTGCGAAGAAACGATCAGGTCCTGCGAGGAGATATCGAGATAGACATTCGGCTTCTGCAGCAGCGATCCAATTTCCCGTACATACGGCCAGCCGCCATGCAACAGCACAAAATTCGTCTTCCGCAAGCGCGGATCGTTGAACAGAGGCTCCAGCAATAACGGATTTACGCCGGTGATGGAAAAGTAGCTGCCGGCTCCCGCCATGGCATGCAGATGCACGGCCATGCCGAGACGTCCGCATTCCATTGCGATATAGCGGAACAGAAAATCCTGCAGCAATTTATAGTCGGCAGCATCTGGCGTTCCACCGGCAACCCATCTGGCATAAATCTTTTCGACCTGAGCGCGGGGCGGATCGCTGAAGTCGAACGACCGCAGGTATGCCACTTCAAACTTTTCGGCAACAGCTCCCCCGGCCTTCTGCTGATCGAGAATCGGCGTCACCACGTGGGTTAGATATTCATTGAGGGTCGCGGGAGGACCACTGATGCCGACTTGCTTGAAATACTTGGTGCGGACCTGGTCCTCCAGCGCGAAGAAGGTCTTTCTATCCGGAGATACGGCAGCCATGCCGCTGTTGTCGAACGGAAACAGCAGCGCATCAACATATGGGACCCAGCGAAAACGAGGCGGCTCGACACCTTTGCCCATGGCGACGCGATTCGCCAACATGGTTCCGATTCTGGCTTGATCCAAAACCCATGCGGGATAATTCTCCCCTTGCTGTGCCGCGACCCGATCACGAGCTGCCTTCAAGCCGGCCAGACCGGCTGCATCGAGCGGTGGCGGCGCATCGAAATGATAGAGGGCCTTCCATGCCGCTCCCAGCAAAGGAAAATCCGGCCGCAACGCTACCGGATCCGATTGCGGCTCCAACGAAGTGGCCGGCAATGCGTCGAATTCTCGATCCGTCTTGTCCAGCGGTGGCGCAAGGACAGGATGCGCATGATTATCGACCGCCCAGATGGTCGAGATCTGTTGCGCAATTCCAGGATCAATCTCCGGAGTCTCCTGTTGGGCGATAGAGGCACCCGCAGACAGCAGCGAGCACGCTACGGCGAGAGAAACGAGCTGTCGAGTATATTTCATGGATTAACTTTCAATTGCAACAGTGACAGATACATATTTACGTACGCGGGGCGCATTACTTGCGTAGATATGCATCCGTTCCACGGATCCAGTCCTCTCGAGGCGGACAAAAAATATCCAAATCTACCGTATCTTCCAAAGCTTCGGCGCTGTGCGGCATGTTGGACGGGATCACGAGAATTTCCCCGCTACGTACGATCAGTTCTTTGCCTTCGATGACGAATTTCAAGGCGCCCTCCAGGACATAGGTGATCTGCTCATTGTCATGACTATGCTGCGGCACGATCGATCCTTTGCGCAGAATGATCCGAGCAAGCATGGTTCGTTCCCCCGCAACAAACTGGCGATCCATCAGCGGATTCAGGTGTTCGACCGGCATGTCCTGGAGACGAATATGCTGCAACTTAGAGCTTGCCTGGTTCGTGGTTGTGCTCATTGTGTCTACCCTTCCCTTTCGTGTGGGCCCAAGTATAGCAGCCTGGCTGGGCTGTAAACCGCGTCGGCTCGGGCGCGAATCTCGCCCTCTGCGCCCGCAATGCCGATGCCTTGAATCTGATTGCGGAAGAGGCGCGCCGAGTATACGGGGTGGAAGTTTACACCGCGACATTCGACGTGGCCGAAGACGAAGGCGTGCGCCAGTTTGCCGACTCCGTCCAGGCCATTTCATTGGAGTTGATATAGATGACTCCAGTCGAAGGATCGACCGCTGGCCCTCCCCACTCCGCCCCGCCATCAAAGCCGGGAAAAACGATCGTCTGTTGATCCAAACTGAAAGGAACAAATTGCCCCTCGCTGCGGAATGTTTTGAATTGCTTCTCCGCCCAGGTATGTGCTGCCGGCGTACGATTCGTCAGCATATCCGCGGTCAGCAGTTGACGGGCATACGGCTTGGGCGCTGTCGGCAACGGCTGGGTCGACGAAGCTACTTCTCCTGGGACCGTGCTCGGGGGATATTTTTTCTCCTCGATTGGAAACAGCGGCTGCCCTGTGACGCGATTGAACAGGTACACATATCCCTGCTTGGTTGTCTGAGCCACCGCGTCGACACGCTTGCCGTCGTGTTCCACTGTCACCAACGCAGGCGCGGCTGGAAAATCGCGATCCCAGATGTCGTGATGGACCCCTTGAAAATACCAAATGCGCTTTCCGGTATTGGCATCAAGCGCGAGCAATGTGTCGGCAAATAAATCGTTGCCGATGCGATCGCCGCCATAAAAGTCGAACACCGCTGAGCCGGTGGGCACATACACGATGCCGCGCTTGGTATCGACTGTCATGCCGGCCCAGTTATTGGCGGAGCCCGCAGTTTTCCACGCGCCCTTCGGCCAGGTGTTGTAGCCAAATTCGCCGGGACGCGGAATGGTATGAAATCTCCACACCAGGGCCCCGGTGCGAACGTCGAAAGCGCGGATATCGCCGAGCGGCGCAGGATGAGTCTCCGGCTCCATCGCGCCCATGACGATCAGATTTTTATAGACGACGCCGGGAGTGGTGATCGCCAGGGATTCCAGGCGATAATCGCGGCCGAGCCCCTTGCGCAGATCGATTCGGCCGTTTTCACCGAAGGAAGAAATTGGTTTGCCGGTCCCCGGATCGAGCGCGTAGAGAAAATTCATGACGCCCGCAAAAAGCCTGCTCTGCTTGCCGTTCGCCCAGTAGGCCAGGCCGCGCATCGGTCCTGATCCGACGATTCCTGAATCGAACTTCCACAGCAATTTGCCGGAAGCAGCATCCAGCGCCATGACTTTTTGCGTCGAGGTGTACGCGTAAAGGACATGACCGATGACGAGCGGGCTGGTCTGAAGAGCGCCTTTCTCACCCGTATCGAAGACCCACGCTCGGCGCAGCTTGCCCACATTCTGCCGATTGATTTGCGCCAGCACTGAATAATGATCGTTGGCGAACTGGCCTCCATACACGGGCCAGTCGATTGTTTTCCCGGAGTTCGATGCTGCATAGGAAGCTGGCGCATGCGCAAGCGGAAGCGCTGCCCACGTTCCCAGGCACAGCGCAGCAACGGAAATTCGAAGCCTGATTGTCATCTTCATCTTGGACGTTAACAACTCCCGTCATCGTGCTTATTGTGGTGCAACCCAGCCATTGCTCAGTTCCACACGAATGGGAATCGTGCCAAGGCTCTTGCCTGCCGAATCTGCAGTCACGGTGAAGTTCTGCCAGCCGGGTAACTTTGTGGAGGGTGCGTCTGCCGTTACACGAGCATAATACTCGGCGTGCGCGGGGACAGATAGAAGAGCCAGCGGTCTCACCTTCCATCCCTCCGGCGCTTGCGCGGAGAGATTCACACCAATCGCATGGTCAAGCGGATTTTCAATGATCAGAGGGATATAGAATACGCCGTCTGTGTGGATTGAAATCTCCAGCGGCACAAGCGTTTTCAAATGCTCCAATCCATGCGCCTGCCAAAGTTTCTGATAGAAGGCCCAGGGATCCCCGATCAGAAGCGTCGGCTCCGAATAGGTCGCTGTCGTGTACCCTGGCGCTCGTTGGAAGGAAACGCCATCCGGCACGACGCCTGCAAAAACATCATCGGTCACGCCGGAGGGAACCAAAGATTTGCCGAAAATGAACTTAACTGGCTGCATCGCCAAATCGGTGAGCTCGTCAGAAGCCGTTTCCGCCGTGTGGTTGGCGATCGCCTCCGAGACCTGGCCGCCGCCCTGGGTCACATGATGGCTCACTTCCTTGGCCGCCAGTAAGCCATAGCTTTGATGCTGCGAAGGAGAAATATCCTTCGATGAATATTGCGGGCCCTGTCCCTCAAAAATGTCATGCGTCGGATTGTAGACGTAATATATTTTCTCCGGCTGCCAGGGGCGAAGCGCTTCCGTCATATTCATGGCCACGTTGGGATGGATGGCAGGAGAGACTTGCTCAGAAAATACTGTTGGATCGCCTGCCAGATCAAAGGCCTCGGTCGCGAGGATACCTGCAGCCTGGTGATCCGCGTGGTTTTCGCCGGTGGTGAAATCCGGGAGCCACGTAAGAATCACAGACGGTCGGGTGATGCGAACAATCCGAACCAACTGATCCAGGCAGCGGCCATGGCCGCAATGCTCGAGCGAGGTCAAGGAATTCTGACTGGCTGTGTCGTGACCGCTGAGAAACCAGACATTGGTGATGCCCAAGGAGGCGACAGCGGTACGCCCTTCAATCTGCCGGATAGCGCCAAGGGCAGCGGCCTGCTCCGGGCCAACGTCGTTGTTTCCACCGTCGCCTGGATTTTGAAATACCACGGCGACGCGTTTGTGGTGATCATAGATTTCGCGCGCCAGATACGCCGCGACCATGATCTCGTCGTCAGGATGGGCAACTACGACCAGGATGTCAGCCTTGAAGCGGGGATCCGGCGGTCGGTTATTCCAGTCATAGGCATCGGGCGTCGCCTTGGTGGCGACCGCATTCTGGGCTGCAGCTGGATAGCCATTCAACATGGCTATCAATGCCACACAAAGAGCCGATCTCACGGTTGCTACAAAACTTGATCGCGTCATACGTCTCAGGTACCCTTCAACAAAATTGATCCGCGCTACTGAAAACTTTCGTGGGATTGAAGTCGCTTTCTCAGCTGGCAAGGGCTCGCTTGGGATGGTTTGTGGCGGCATTTCGCCAGCTTTGCATGATTCAATCGATTTAATCTTCGCGGTCTACCCGGTGTCAAGCGGCAAATGTATTGCCCGCAACTTTGTGTATAACAGCTTGTATTCTCGACATGAGTGGCGCTCGGGCGGCACAAGATGTCTGGGATATTAACACGCTTGAATATCCCTGAAAATTCGTCGAGTTTCATTCTGTCGAACCGCGACGGAGATTGAAGAGTCGCGCGTCTTCGAGCCTGTGCTGGCGCGGAAGTTACTTCGATCCGGTAAAACGCCTTTTACACACCCGCAGTTGCCATGGCAATGCCGGCTGCATGTTTTCACGCAGCCGTCTTTCGCATACTACAAAATCATGGGCTGTTGGAACCATATGTGACACCATCATTTTGCGATCAGGCATCAAGTTATTCATCGCGTGCGTAACGAAGGCTTCTGCGTCAATTAATGGTAGGCAGGGTAGCATTCAGCTAGACAGCTTTATTGCTGAACGAGGGTCATTCATGGATCGACGGAAGTTCGTAAGCATTGCCAGTGCCGCCACGGTTGCCATGGCGACTGGCTTGGGTCGAGGAGAGCCAGCAGCGGCCGCTGTTACTGACGGAGCCGATGCAGCCAATCTGAAACGGCGCTGGCAAAAGCTGGATGACGCTGCGCGCGGTTGGTGGAATGGCGATCTGCAACGCGCCGACGAGGAAGCGATTCGCCAGGACGGTTTACCTCACTCGCTCACTCCCACGGGAGAGCGCAGCCCCTGGTCGCATAGCCCGCCCAAGACGCTGATCTTTCTTCCGTTTCCATATAGCTCCGGCGGAGGTTCGGTCGCTTCCTTTCCAGAAATGTATGGCTGGGACACTCACTTCATCAATCTGGGTTTATTTGCGCACGATCGCACAGATATTGTGCGCTGGAACATTCTCGATCAGCTTTCGATGATTGAGCGCTTTGGAAAAGTGCTGAATGGGAACCGCACATTCTATTTGACGCGCGGTCAACCGCCGCTGCTAGCGATGAGCATTGAGAAATATCTCAGCATCAAAAAAGATGACGACGAAGTTGCGATGCTGGCGTATCCGCTGTTGGAACGTTCCTATACCGGATATTGGAATGCGCCCGCTCATGCCACTCCAATTGGGCTTTCCACCTGCCGTGATGGCGGCGGGAAGGACTTGCGGCCGGAACTGGCTTCGGAGTGCGAGGCAGGTTTAGATTTCACTCCTATCTTCGGCGCTGAAATCAGCAATTGCGTGCCGATCCACGTCAACTGCGCCTTAGTGCGCCAGGCGCAGGTGCTGGCCGCGCTCGCAGATCGATTTGGTTGGAGTGAGAAAGCAGCACATTGGCGCAACGAAGCCGACGCACGAGCGCATCGCATCCAGCAATATTGCTGGGACGACAGCGAGGGGTGCTACTTCGAATATGACTACGTTCGCAGAACACGGCTGCCCTACTATTCGTTGAACGCCTACTGGCCGCTGTGGATTGGAATCGCGTCACCGGCGCAAGCCAAGCGCGTCGCGGATCATCTTCATCTGTTCGATCACCCGTACGGCCTTACCTTCACCGACAAAATTTATCCCACCATTCATCCGGAATACAAAGCGCTGGAGTGGGCCTATCCGGAATCGTGGCCGCAGCAACAGATCGTTGTGGGTCAAGCGTTGCAACGTTATGGCTTCCCGGAACAGGCCTGCACGATCAGCCATCGTTACATCGCCAATGTCGTCACAACCTGGGAAAAAACAGGGCTGACATGGGAGCGGTACGACGGCGTCGTCGGGGGTCACAGCGTACCGGTCGAACGTGATCCAGCACAACCGCTGCACGGGTTTTCGTCGGCGTCAGCGGTCGTCGTGGGACGAATCGCGTTCAGCTAGAAAAAGACCTCCTGATCGCTTAGG
>JAJZCA010000192.1 GCA_021798735.1 Acidobacteriota bacterium
GGCGGAGATATCATCCGCGGATTTCGCGAGGCCGCCGAGCGCGGGTTGATCGACATTATTACCTGCGGCGCGACGCATGGCTATTTTCCTCTGCTGGGGACCGACGAGTCGATCCGCGCCCAGGTGCAGACCGGTGTGGCCACGCATGAACGGCATATTGGCCGGCATCCCCGCGGCATCTGGCTGCCAGAATGCGCCTATCGTCCGGCCGGCATGTGGAGTTATCCGGTCACTCCCCACGGCAGCAGCCAGCCTTGGCGTCCGTTTGACCGCAAAGGCGTGGAAGAGCCCTTGGAAGATGCCAAGATCGACTACTTCTTTGTCGATACCCACCTGGTGGAGGAATCTGTCCTGTTCACGCCGTATGAACTGCGGGCAGGTGGAGCTGTGGGCGTCGCCGCATCGCTGGCCGTTGAAACCTGCGAACCGCATCACTCCCTGTACAAGCCGTATTATGTGGAGGGTCCTCGCGCGCACCGCAGGCCAGTGACGATTTTCCCGCGCGATCCTCGCACCGGGCTGCAGGTCTGGAGCGGAGACGCCGGGTACCCGGGCGACAGCAACTATCTCGACTTCCACAAGAAACGTTTCCCCGGCGGACATCGTTACTGGCAGGTGACCGGCTCGAAAATCGACATGGAGTACAAAACGCCGTACTACCCGGAAAAGGCTGCGGCGCGGACCAAATCGCACGCAGAACATTACGTCAGCCTGGTGGTGGATTCCCTGAAGACTGGCTTCAAAGGCCCGGTGCCGGCAATCTTGACTTCTCCGTTCGATGCCGAGCTGTTCGGTCACTGGTGGTTTGAAGGCCCCATGTGGCTGGAGCACGTAGCGCGCATCATGGCGCGCGCGGAAATTCCGGTTGCGCTGACCAGTTGCGCCGCGTATCTCGATCGCCATCCGCCGGACAGCTTTCTTGCCCTGCCGGAAGGCTCCTGGGGGAAAAACGGCACCCACGAAGTCTGGCTGAGCCCGGATACGCGCTGGACGTGGGAGTATTTATATCCGGCGGAAGTCGCGGTGCGCGATGCCGCCAGTTCCGATCGCTGGAAAGGCAATCCGCAGGGAGAACGCATCCTGAAACAGTTGTGTCGCGAGTTGCTGCTGCTGGAGTCTTCCGACTGGCAATTTCTGATTACGACGGAAGCGGCACGGGACTATGCAGAAGACCGCTTCAATGAGCACCTTGCCTCATTCCGCGCAATTGAGAAGATGTGGCAGTTGCATTTCGGCGGAGGCACGCTCGGTTCCGATGAAGAGACGGCGTTACGCAAGATCGAAGTGCAGGACAGTGTGTTTCCCCACGTCGATCCGAGCCTGTGGGTGGCGATGGACTAGCGCAAATTCCGCCTATTCCTCGGCAGCAAGTCGCGCGACATGGCCGGCGATCACGCGGTCTTCATCCGCAGGGAGGACATAGACGGCAATCTTCGATTCCTTCTGGCTGATGGTCTTCGGCCCGGCGTGCGCGGAACCATTTTCCTCCAGATTCAGCGTCAGCCCAAACGCATCCATGCCGGCGCAGACCTGGGCGCGAGTCATCGGATCGCGTTCGCCAATGCCCCCGGAAAAAACCAGCGCATCCAGGCCTCCCATCAGCGCAACGTAGCCGCCGATCATCTTCTTTACCGATAGCGCGAACGCCTCAATCGCCAGCGCGGCCTGCCGGTCCCCATTCTTTGCGGCATCGCGCAGAATGCGCATGTCATTGGAAAGTCCGGAGAGCGCCAGCATACCCGAGCGCTTGTTCAGCAACTGCTCCACAGCGTCCGTCGCATTCGCCGCGCTGCCCGCGTGCATACGCAGCAAATAGAAGACCAGTCCAGGATCGAGATCGCCGGGACGAGTGCCCATGATGACCCCTCCGCACGGCGTAAAACCCAGCGAGACATCAATGGCTTTGCCATCGCGGATGGCAGTGACGCTGGCCCCGCTGCCCAGATGCACATAGATCAGCCGCTCTGGAACCTTGTTCGGTGGAAACAGGTCCGGCACCCTTCCATCCTGAAACTGTTGCACGATCGATTCGCACGATAGACCGTGAAAGCCATAGCGGTGCACACCCTGTTCGCGAATTTCCTTGGGTAGCGGATAAATCGATGCCACCTCCGGCAAATCCTGGTCGAAGATGGTATCGAAGCAGGCGTAATTGTCCACGCCAGGAAAGCTCTCTTTCGCTTCTTGAATAATTTCAAGCCCGATCGGCTGATGCAGCGGTGCAAAACTTGTCGCCATTTCAATTTCCAGCAACACGGCCGATGTAATCCGTTGATGCGCGTGCAGGTTCGGCCCAGTATGGACGATGCGATGGCCGATGGCTGCCGGGCGCGTCAGCCCTGGTTGCTGCAGCAGAGCGGCAATCTTGCGCACTGCGTCGCGAATTGAGCCAAGGTCCCTGGGTTCAGACTCCGACACCAGAGTTTCGCGCTTTCCATCTCGAAAGACATAGAAGCTAAACTGCGGCTTGGGAGTGCCGATGCCGCCAGCCTCGCCCTCGTTCAGCCGAGTGAGTTTCGTGCCCTCTGCAATGAAGATGGAAAACTTGATCGACGAAGAACCGCCGTTAAGAACAAGGATTGGCAAGTGTTGCAGGTCCGGTCTCATCCCAGGGGCCACGTCCACTCTCGAATTTCCTTTCTGTCGATGCCGTTTTCATGCGCGTAGTCGATCGCGTCTGCGATTTGGTCTTTCAGCCATTCTTTAGTATGCGCCCCGATCGCTCGCAGTTTCGGCACGCGGTCAATCACATCGATCGCCAGGTTGAATCTGTCGACCTGGTTCAAAATGGCGAGTTCCAGGGGCGTGTTGATGTTCCCTTTTTCCTTGTATCCGCGCACATGCATATTGTCGTGATTGGCGCGCCGATACGTCAGTTTATGGATCAGCGATGGATAGCCGTGAAAATTGAAAATGACCGGCTTGTCCAGCGTAAACAACGAATCGAAGTCGCGGTCCGACAATCCGTGCGGATGTTCGGTGTCCGGCTCCAACTTGAACAGGTCGACCACGTTGACAAAACGGATCTTCAGCTCTGGAAAATGTTCGCGCAGAATTGCCACGGCCGCGAGCGATTCCATGGTGGCGATATCGCCGGCCGTCGCCATCACCACATCCGGTTCAGCATCCTGGTCATTGCTCGCCCAATCCCAAATGCCAATGCCCTTGGTGCAGTGTCGAACCGCTTCTTCAATATCCATGTACTGCAAGTGTGGCTGCTTGTCCGCAACAATCACGTTAACGTAATTGGTACTGCGCAAGCAGTGATCGCCGACACTTAACAGACAATTGGCATCGGGCGGCAGATAAATGCGCGTAATGGCGGCGCTTTTGTTGGTGACGACATCGAGAAACCCTGGGTCCTGATGGGTGAATCCGTTATGGTCCTGGCGCCAGACAAGCGAGGTAATCAGGATGTTCAACGACGATATGGGAACACGCCATTTCACTTCTGAGCTGCATTTCTCCAGCCACTTCGCATGTTGATTGAACATGGAGTCGATGACGTGGATAAACGCCTCATAGCTGACGAAAAGACCGTGCCGTCCGGTCAGGACATAACCCTCGAACCATCCCTCCAGCGTGTGTTCGCTCAGCATCTCCATGACCCGGCCATCGGCTGAAAGCTCGCCACCATCCGAATCCTCCGGCTTGAATTCCGCCAGCCACGTTTTCTTGCTGGCCTCGTAGATCGCCTGCAACTTGTTGGAGGCGGTCTCGTCCGGGCCGAAGACGCGAAAACTGTTCATGTTTCTGCGCATGGTTTCCGCCAGGAAATGCGCCAGCACCTCGGTCGGTCCCACTTCGGTTGTACCCGGCTTTGTCACCGGAAACGCGAAGTCTCGAAACTCCGGCAGCCGCAACGCCTTGCGCAGCACGCCACCGTTGGCATGGGGATTGGCGCTAATCCGGCGATTGCCTTTGGGCGGCAACTCTTTCAGCTCCGGTATCAGCGCGCCGGCTGCATCGAACAATTCCTCCGGCTTGTAGCTTTTCATCCACTCTTCCAGCAACCGCATGTGCGCTGGATTGGTGGTGACGTCGAGGATCGGGATCTGGTGCGCTCTCCAGAATCCCTCTACCTTGTGCCCGTCCAGTTCCTTTGGCCCTGTCCATCCTTTAGGGCTACGCAGAACCACCATGGGCCAACGCGGACGATCTGCAGTGTTGGTGCTGCGCGCATGTTTCTGGATAGAGCGAATCTCCTGCACACAGTGCTCCAGGGTGGCCGCCATCTGTTGATGCATGACGTGCGGATCGTCGCCTTCAACGAAATAGGGCGTCCATCCATAGCCACGCATCAACTGCTCCAGCTCCTCCGCAGAGATTCGCGCCAGGATGGTCGGATTGGCAATCTTATATCCATTCAGGTGCAGGATGGGAAGCACAGCGCCATCGCGAATGGGATTGAGAAATTTGTTCGAGTGCCAGGATGTTGCCAGCGGTCCCGTTTCCGCTTCGCCGTCTCCCACGACGACCGTGGCGATCAGGTTGGGATTGTCGAACGCAGCCCCAAATGCGTGCGAAATGCTGTAGCCCAGCTCGCCGCCTTCATGGATTGACCCGGGTGTTTCTGGTGTGCAATGACTCCCAATGCCTCCGGGAAAAGAAAACTGCTTGAAGAATTTCAGCAGCCCTTCCTCATCCTGGCTCTTGTCTGGATAGACCTCGGAATATGTGCCTTCAAGGTACGCGTTGGAAAGAGTGGCGGGCGCGCCGTGGCCGGGACCGGAAATATAGATCATGTCCAGGTCGTATTTCTTGATCAGACGGTTCAGATGGACCCAGGTAAATGTCTGGCCGGGGTCCGAGCCCCAGTGGCCCAGCAGGCGCTGCTTGATGTGTTCCGGCTGCAGTGGCTCGCGCAGCAGCGGATTTTTCTGCAGGTAGAGCATTCCAACGCAAAGATAATTGCAGGCGCGCCAATAGGCGTCGATCTTGCGCAGTTCCTCTGCCGCAAGCGGCTTGCGGGAACTGACCTTGCTGCTGGCAGAGGCGGAACGGCGGGGGGAAGCGGTGCGGATTTCAGTGCTCATGGGTATCCTAATCGGGTGTGACACTTCGTTAGACGAAGATTTCCGTCAGACAAGTTAGCTCTAGAGCTGAGATATTGATGGCATGTTCACATTGCTGCACTCGTCTCATCGCCATTCAACCCCCGTGGGCTTCCGTGGTTTCCACCACTTTGCCTCGAAACATGCGATAGACAAAGACAAAATATCCAATCGCCAGCAAAATGCCGAAGCCCCACCAGACAAGCCCCACCGCCAGACCATGATGACCGGCGAGGGAGTTCGAGATGGTAATGTCCTGGGCCGCGTTGCGGCTCGACGGCAGCAGAACTGGACACAGCCCCACGGCGGCTCCGGTCAGCATCAGCGCCAGATAGAAACAGGAGCATAAGAACGCCGCAAAATCTCTGGCACTGCGCGAGTAGAGCAGGATGCCGAACAGGCTGGCAACCACACCCGCAGGAATAAGAAACGCGATCGGATGATGAAAGTAACTCAGCAGGAGCGCGGGCCGAACCACCATGGTGGCCGTCAAACTGATGATGGTGAGCAACAGCAGAACGATCCACCCGCGTTGTGCCAGTTGACGCGCCCGCGTCTGCAGCTCTCCCCCTGTTTTGATGGCCAAATACAGACTGCCGTGAATGCCGAGCGCGACCAGCGCCACCAGGCCGCCGATGACCGTGTACCAATCTAAAATTCCGGGATTGGGACCGAGCCGCCAGTTGGTCCACAACGGAGCGAAGAAATAGCCGTCAGCGTTCAGCGGAACTCCGCGGATGACATTGGCCAACGCAGCGCCCAGAAAAATCGCCAGCAGGATGCTGGAAAAAGCAAACGATCCATCGAAGAATCCGCGCCATACCACGGTGCTGAAGTGCGACCGCAGTTCGACGCTGATGCCGCGCAGGATCAGCAGCCACAGCACGATCATCAACGGCAAATAAAACCCGCTGAACGACGAGGCGTAGAGCAGAGGAAAGGCAAAGTACAGTGTGCCGCCGCCGGCCAGCAGCCAGACTTCATTGCCGTCCCACACTGGACCGATGGTGCGCAGAATCGTGTCGCGGTCCCGGTGCGACCGGCCCACCGGAAAATGTGCGATGCCCACTCCTATGTCGAAGCCGTCGAGCACCACGTACGCCACCAGCATCAGTGCGACA
Source organism: Acidobacteriota bacterium (assembly GCA_021798735.1). GTDB lineage: Bacteria > Acidobacteriota > Terriglobia > Terriglobales > Acidobacteriaceae > JAKAAZ01. The sequence continues at coordinate 6,176 of JAJZCA010000192.1, forward strand.
ATCCAGAACCAGATCAAGCCCATCATGGTATCTCCTGTAGCTTTGCCTATGCAGCACTGACCGGGGCGCCGGTGTGGATGCCGGCTGCGGGTGTACGCTTGGGCCCGTGCGCAAGTTCGGCATAAATAAGGAGGACAAACAGGATCGACAAAATCGCGTACATTCCCATGAACCCGAGCAACGTAAACAAAGTATTGCCTGTCGATACGAATTGCGAATACCCCTGCGTCGTACGCATCAGGCCATATACCAGCCATGGCTGCCTGCCGACCTCGGCCGTCATCCAGCCCGCAATATTCGCCACGTACGGCAGCGGGAAGCTCAACATCAACGGCCAAAGCAGCCACTTTGCGGCGAATAACTTCCCGCGCCACAGCCATACGACAGCCAGCACCATCAGCGCAACGAAATAGGTTCCCAGCCCGGCCATGATGTGATAGCTGAAGAACAGCAGCGGTATGTTTGTCGGCCACTGGTCTTTGGGAAACGTGTTCAGGCCTTGCACTTCCGCTGTGGTGGTGCCATAAATCAAAAAGCTGAGCACCTTATTGACGACGAGCGGATTGTCGATCTGTTGATTTTCAACATTGGGCTGGCCCATCAGAACCATGGGCGCGCCCTTGGAGGAATTGAACAGTCCCTCCATGGCGGCGGTGGTTGCCGGCTGATGATGCGCCATGTACTTCCCATGCAGATCTCCGCTCGGGAATACCTGAAAAATGCACGCAATCACACCAGCGACTACGCCCACTCGCAAAAACGCACGACCATGATCGGAGAACTTGTTTTCCAGCAGGTAGTACGCGCCGACGGAACACATGACGAAGGCCGCGGTAACTACAGCACCGCTCATATTATGGGCATATTGCAGCAGCGCCCAGTGATTCAGCAGCAACTTCCAGAAGCTGGTCACTTCATAGGAACCGTTCG
>JAJZCA010000193.1 GCA_021798735.1 Acidobacteriota bacterium
CTTCGATTGGAAAAGACTCCCGCTGACGATGAACCCCGCCTTTTTGGATTCGCCGCGGATCAAATCGCGTGTGGAATGAGCGCCTTTACCTGAAGAATCGGACAATCGACGCGTGGAAAACGCTGCCATCATCCTCTGGATTCCTCGGTAGCGTCGCTGTTGCGACCGACCTCAGAATGACTCACATCGTTTTCGAATTACTGGATCTGTCAATCCACCATCTATGCGCGCGACAGGTACGCGCCTTCCGCCGTATCGACGCGGATCTTTTCGCCTTCGTTGATAAACGGCGGCACCTGCACCACCAGCCCGGTCTCCAGCTTCGCCGGCTTGGTCACAGAAGACGCCGTCGCGGACTTCAGCCCCGGCTCCGTCTCCACCACCGTCATCTCAACCGTCTGCGGCAGGTCGATGCCCACCGGCACGCCATCGAAAAAGGAAACCTTGATCGGCAGATTCGCAATCAGATATTCGACGGCATCGCCCAGCGTTTCGCCGTTCAAATTCGTCTGCTCAAAGTTTTCCGTGTTCATAAAGTAGTAGTCGTCGCCGTCGGAATACAGAAACTCCATCGCGACTTCATCCACCACCACCCGCTCGATCGGGTCGGGCGAGCGGAAACGATGCTCGTACATGGCGCCGGTGCGCAGGTTGCGCAGCTTGGCCTGGATAAACGCGCGCAGATTGCCGGGGGTGCGATGCTCCACCTTGAAAACGGAATGCAGTTCACCGTTGTGCTTGATGATCATGCCGGGACGTAGCTGTGTGGCGGGAATCGCCATAAGAAACCATGCTCCTTTATTGTTAGAGCATTTCGCCGGTAGTGTGAGCGGCATGGGTTCCCCATCCTTGCGAAGCTAGGGATGGAACGATGCCCGCATTACAGAAACAGTGAAAATGCTCTCTGCTGAAGATATCTGTCGGAATTTCGTCCGCGGCAACTCCGCCGCCGAACGCAAGGGCCTACCCCTCCAGTGTAGCCTAGCCGCCGCAGCCTTGACTTGCCCCCGCCGGTTTTGCGGCATGGGCTCATCCTTATGGCAGCGAGATGACGATGGCCACCGTGATAAGAAGCACCATCGTTTGGTGAAACGCCACGATGGTTCCCGGATTCTTCGGCTTGAGATTGACGGCATGGAAAAGCAGGAATCCCACGGCGACCTGTGTGACGGCCAGGTAAAATGCCACGGGATAATTCGGCATAAGCCAGCCCAGTGTAGCCACAACGGTCAGGGCGGCAACGATATGGAGCGCCACAGTCCAATGCGCAAGCCTCCTGGGTCGATAGAAAGCCCCGATGGGCTGACCGAAGCCGCGTTGCCCGGTGGTCATCCCTCCCAGGAACACCGCCAGCAAAAGCGCATGGAGAGCGACTGTGAACTTGAGATAAGTCCAAAATGCAACACCGGGAAAAGCAAGTCCGGTGAGATAACTGAGAAAGACTCCATAGGCCAGGAGTCCGTGGATGCCATGTACAAACGCCGGCATTCGACCGGACAAAACATGGAGGGTTCCTATTCCAAATAGAGCAGCGACGATCACCAGCACCAAACCATTGACGGTCGCGGAACTGGGCGCGAGAAAAACCAGCGCCAGCGCGATAAGGCCCACCAGTGTGGCCACCAGCCGGTGCGCCGCCTCAGGGTCCCCGCGCACCATCAACACCAGGATATTTCGCGTATAGGGCCAGCGGGTTCCCAGGGAGAGCCCATATCCAAATCCCTCGACAAGGCTGCCGAGAAGAATCAGGATACCGGCCAGGAGGACCTCAGTAAGAAGCAGCCCGCTCACCAGCGCCGCTCTGCCCGGTTGCACGCTACCGTTCGCCTTCCAAACGCCGGCAACAATGGCGCCAGCCACCAGAGAGGCGACAAGCACCCCGATCACGCGCACCGTGCGCGTCATTTCTCCGTCGATGACTGACGAGACCGGCACTGCTTCCGTAGTATGTCGTGTGGAATTTGGCTTTTCAGCCGTGTTGATGTTTGCCATGGCTTCAAAATACGCAGATCTCTATCGACGAACAGTGACACACATCACGAGTCACGGACAAAGTGCCGGGGTGCCCCAGGTCTCGATTTTGAGACCTGGGATCGTTGTGCAATCCATCGGTTTGCTCCGCATGGACGCCGGGGCCCCATCCTTCGCGTCTTTGTTTTTGCGAAGGATGGGAGAGGAATCCCTCACCTTGACGAAAATGCACTCCCACCCTTGCCCCGCAAGGATGGTGCATCCGGCAACTCATTTGCTGCGTGCTCCGATGACCACCAAACCGATTCCCCCGATAAGTGCAATCGCACTCAAGACTGGGGGAATGGGTATGGTTTTGGTTTGTTGATGGCTGATTTGCACAGGCCCCATGTCGACAACCTTCTTCTCGTGGGTGAATGAAAATCCTCCCAGAGCGAATCCCACAACTCCCAGGAGGATGAGGACGATTCCAATGATGGTGGCAGGTTTCATTTTGAAGAAGCACCTTTCTGAATCATCCGGATCGAAAAATTGCTCGTGAACATCCGGTACGAAAGCAGGAACTTGAACCTTTGCGCCTTTGTTTTTACGAAGAGTGAGAGAAGAATCCCTCGCTTGCTGCGCCCGGAAGAGGCACCGTGCGTAGCGCATCGTCTCTGAATTGTAGCGTGTCCCATGAGCCGTGCTCCGAATATCCACATCACCCGGATGCGCGTGAGTCCCAGTTCCCCAGGTGTGGTCGACGGCTTCTATCCAAAAATCTTCGCAAAGAATCTTCCAATCTTATGGAAGAATCCTGACTTGTGTTTTGGTTTTGGCTGCGGGGCTGGCGGTACCTCTGCAACCTCCACCGGCCCTGTATTCACAGACGGCCCGAATCCCGGCACAGGCGCGGTCGCCACTGTGGCCGCGCTCTCCGGTGTCGCCATTCCTGACGGCGTTCCTGTCGGCACCGTCTGCTGCGGCGCGGTATAGCTCAGCGTCGTCGTCACTTCGGAGTGAGTTTCGCCCGGCGCAACCACCGGTTTCGTCGGAGCAGCGGGCGGCGGCGCCAGACCTTCACTTTCCGCCAGCGGAAACGCCGTGTCCGCCGGTGTCGAGCTGGGCCCCCCCGTCTTCTCCGCCGGCTTGGCTGCCACCGCTTCTCCCGGCTTCGCCACAACCTGTCCCGGCGCAGCGGTCGAGCCAGCGCTGGCCACCGAGACCACCGCCGCCGCCGGACAGCCGCAGGGCTGCGGCTCATTGTCCACAACATTGCGGACGCTGCCCTGCTCAAACGTCACCCGCTGGTTCGCCATCACGCGATACACGCCCGCACCCATCTGTTCGCTCACCGTCACGTACGGCGCGTTGTCGCCGCGGTTCGCCACGCAGGTGTCTCCATGATCGTTGAGCCGGATGCGAACGTCCGCCTGCCCCGGCCCCGATAGCAGAATGCGCAGATCGGGAGTCAGCACCACGTCGGAATTCTTGCCAACCTTGTAATGCGCCTCAATCGCGCCATGGTCCAGCGCCACCATCAGCGGGCTGTTGGCGTCGGTCGCGTTATATTGCTGCGAAAGATGCACGGTGGTGGTCGCGCACAGGTCTAGTTGCCCGCCGCGCGTCAGGTGGATCGGCAGCGTCGCCTTGCCGGCCGTGACCGTGCTGCCGTTGCCCAGCAATGTGCCCTCCCCGGTCAACGTGACCGCGCCCGCCACTTGAATCTTCTCCGCCGTGGCAGAAATATCCAGGTGTCCAATCGTCTGCGCTGCGATGGCCGGCGACGTGTTCGGCTGCAATGGAGTTTGCTGCGCGCCCCCGCTCCCCGCCAGCATCGCCACCGCGAACATCAACAGGGATCCCGCGGCGCGACCCGGACGCAAAAGAAACATCCTCTACTCCAGCTTCAGGAAATTGGCGATCAAGCGCGCGCCGTCGCCGGTCAACACGCTCTCAGGATGGAACTGCACGCCCTCCACGGGAAAGTTGCGATGGCGCAGCCCCATGATCAGCCCTTCAGACCGTGCGGAAATCTGCAGCTCCTCCGGCAATCCATCTTCGGAAACAATCAGCGAATGATAGCGCGTGCAGACCATCGGGCTGGGAATGCCGCGGAAAATGGTGCGGCTGTCGTGCTCCACAGAACTGGTTTTTCCGTGCATCAACCGTGGCGCGCGAATAATTCTGCCGCCAAAGGCCGCGCCGATTGCCTGATGTCCCAGGCACACCCCCAGGATTGGGACCTTCCCCGCAAAGTGCTTCACCAGGGGAATGCTGATGCCTGCCTCCTGCGGCGTGCATGGCCCCGGAGAAATCACAATCCGCTCCGGCGCCAGCGCTTCGATCTCTTTCAGCGTCACCTGGTCGTTGCGGCGGACTTCCACCTCCGCGCCCAGTTCTCCCAGCACCTGCACCAGGTTGTAGGTAAACGAATCGTAATTGTCGAGGACAAGGATCATGATGGAGACGTTGGTATCAGGATATCAAGTCTAACCTGACTTTCACTCACCCGATGGCTGGGTGCCCCAGTCAAGCCCTTACTTGGCTTGACTGGGATGAGAAGAACTCATCCTCCCCCCACCCCTCCGGGCGCTCCTCCGCCGCCCGCTCCCTCATCGACCGAACCATGTCGCATTTAGCGGTTGGAGGGATTGTCGGCAGCGATGACCTCAGGTGAATCTCGCTCCACGAGCGCACCGCCCTGCTGCCGCCAATTGACGATCACTCGGCCAGCAGGAAAAAACAAAGCCGCATTCTCGGTAGCAATTGGGATCACGGACGATAAACGAACCGCCCCGAATAATCGGACCCCGTCCAGAGATGATGGCACAAAGAAGGCAGATATACTCGGGAGATAGAACCCAGAGGCTTAATCTGGGCAAATAAAGGCCCCCAAGGTGAACCTGCGGATTGTGGACCGGGGATAGATACTGTCCAATGAATTCCTCCCGATGTGATCGGTCACAGTCGCCCTGATAATCTAATTCTTTCGAACCTGGAGGTATCATGCCCGAGGATGACGACCAGCTATCACTGACGGACGTTTCACCAGAAGAGCTCGAACCAGTTGGTGGTGAGAGTGAGGACGACCTACCGTATGCGTATGACCAAGCACACGGTTGACGAGGAGCGGTGTTAGGTTTTATAGGTTGTCGGGATTGTGTCTTGCGATCCATGCGGCCGGTGTGAGATCGGCGAGCTGCTGGATGGACCTGTTGGCGAGACCGGGCAGGATCTGATTCAGGTAGTCGCGGACAGGGATCCTGAGCCGGCGGCAGCTTTCGACCACGGAGAGGATCGCGGCCACACGCGGTCCGGCCTGTTGACTGCCGATATGAATCCAGTTTTTTCGACCCAATGCTACGCCGCGCATGGAGTTCTCCGCCAAGTTGTTGCTGAGTTCCAGTGCCGGATATTCGAGGAAGCAGGTCAGTTTCTTCCATAGTTTGACTGTGTAGGCGCAAGCCTCGCCTGCCGCACTCTTCGGCAACACATTCTTGCTCAGAGCATGGATCTGGGCGTTTATTTTGTCGAGCAGGGGCGGAGCCTCCTGCTGGCGCAGGACATGACGGGCAGCGTGATCCATCTTCTCGCTGCGCGCTCGGGCATCGATGGCAAACAGCCGATCCATCAGATCAACGATTCCGATCGAGGCGGCATCCAGCTTGTTGAGCTTGATCGCGTCGACAAAACCCCGTCTCGCATGGCTCCAACACGCCGCATGCACCATCTTCGGACTGCCCACACCACTGTTGTAGGCCGCATATCCGTCGGTCTGTAAAATCCCCTCGAACTTGTCCAGAAAATGCGCCGGGCCTTCGCGCCCGCGGCCCATTTGAAAATCGAAGATCGTCGCGCCGCCCGGCGTGCCATACTGCCACAGATAACCCTGATGATTCTTGCCGCGGCGATCATGCATTTGTACGTCGACCGCCGTCTCATCGGCCTGGATGTAACTTCCAGCGAGCAGTTCTCGCCGCATCGCTCCCACCACCGGGGCCAGCATCTCGCCGACCGTCATCGCCCAGCCGCACATCGTAGCCCGGCTGATGTCGATGCCCGCGTCGCGCAGGAAGATGACGCTCTGACGAAAGAGCGGATTGTGGTCGGCATATTTGCCGACGATGGTGTCGATGATGATTCGGTCCGAGACCAGGCTCTTGGCGATGATCCGCACCGGTAGCGGCGCCATCGCTACTCCTTGTTCTTCACACTTCTTGCAGGCGCGCTTCTCTCGTTTGGTCACTTCGACGAAGTACTCGGCCGGCTTGACTTCCAGTACTTCGCTGACCTCGTAGCCGATCACTTTCGTTCCCGCTCCGCAGTTTCCGCATACGCACTGTTCCGGGGTGCAGGCAATCACCCGCTCCACGCGGGGAAGATCGGCGGGCAGCGTCTGGCGGCCAGGATGTTTGCGCCTCTTCTTTTTCTCCGGAGTGGATGGCAGCGCATCGCGTTCGCTCTCGGCGGCCACCTCCGTGTTGCTGACGCCGGGTTCAAGTTCCAGCAACTCCAGTTGCAGGTTGCTCAGACTCTCGCTGCCAGGGCCGTACTTGGCGATTCGCTGCAAGCGTAGCTTCTCTTCAAGAAGCTGGATCTTCAACCTGGCGTACTGAAGTTCGTTCGACTTTGTATCTAACTGCTTTTCATAGGTGGCAAACGTACCGCTCACGGTCGCAAACAGCGACTCTGGAAGCTGCGCTTTCAGTTGTTCGAGAAGGTCGGAGGAGAGAGAAGAACTGTTGCTCGGAGTGGACATCGCAGCAGGTTGGGAAGCCTCACTCACGATGTCTATTTCATAACAGAACAACAGCCCGCATGCAAGCGCTTTGTGCAGTGTTTATGCGGTGATTCGCAACTTATCCGGTCCCGCTTCGCGCATCTTGCGATACCATGTCCGGCGGTGAAACTGGCCTCTACCCGGCGAGAAAAATGAGATGCAAACGAGAAGACTTCTTGATTGCACTCCGTTGAAAATGACCTCCTCGATAGGAGGTCTGGAAGTTTTATGCTGGAGCGCTGTTGCCAGCCGTGATCTGGACGTTGTAACCGAATTTGCGAAGCTGTCTGGCCAGGGATTGCGCGCGATGGATGAGAAGGTTTGGCTCGGATTCAACGCCTTGTTCGATGTAGTGAATTCC
>JAJZCA010000194.1 GCA_021798735.1 Acidobacteriota bacterium
CGCGGCACTATGCAGCACATCCACATCCCATGCACGGATGATGGAACGCACAAGCCGCGGTCGCTTTTCTCCTGTGCCATCACGCGAGTCCCATACGCCGAATAAAAGCGATGTTGGAGCAATCGCGCACAATGGCCCTGCATTGCCATGACGCTTCAGTTTCTCAAATGCGGGATTGATGAGCTCCGCCAGCGATGGCGTCGCCTTCACGGCCGCGTCGGCACTGCGATGCGCCAAATCAAGCAACGACTGTCGCCTTCTGTATTCTTCACCATCCTTTTCTTTGACGTTCAGGATGATCTCGATTTGCGGAACCAAAGCGGCCAGCGGATTCAACTCCTCGCCCTTTTCATTCGTGCCCACCGATTTGAAGATCGGTTCCATGCGGTTGGCCTGTGAACCCACGCTGTCTATTGTTGCCACCATGGTGCCGTCGGACAGCTCGTCGATGTTGTAGCCGATGTCCGCATAGGTCGGTGGAAAGATCACGCCGCCTTCGCCCTCCACGGGCAGCAGCTTCTGCTTCAAGTGCAAGGCGACGGGACCGTTTGGGTCGGTGGCCCATTGGTCGAGTAGCTCGTTGGTGACGGTGATTTCAGCGGTGCTCATGTGTGTTCTCCTGTTGTCTAAAGTGACGATGATACGGGTGGCTGGCATAGATCATTCTGCGGTCACGGTCGTAATGCAACGAGCCTGATTTTCTTGTCCCGGCCAACCCAGATTCATGCGAAAGCAACGCTGGGGAAACGGCAAGGTATGCGCACCGAGCGCGACCCGCAAGAGGGACAGAGGGAGTAGTCCTGCATCTAGCCCGTCACTGCCAATGACGCCATAGCGATACAAGAGCTTGTTGCGCCTGTCAGGCCGCTGTGGACGTGCATGAGTCAAGCCTATCGCTGCAAACAACTCCACCAACGGGTAGCCAATCATCTCTATTTCCACATGCTCATTTGGCGAAAAACCTGCATCCAATGGAATGTAATCTCTGCGCCAATCAAAGCGAAAACTGCTACTTTGCGGCGCAGAAAGCGCGAACGGGTTCTGGTGTGCATTGATCGCATCGTGCCTCGCCAAGTCCACCGCATCGCGCCACAGTGCTGCACCCGGATACCCGCCCGAACCTGCCCAAAACTTCACGTTGTCGCGCACTGTGCCATCGCCCCAGTGATTTACCTGAAATACTTTGCCGTCCTTGGAAAGTTCAATGGGTAAGGTGGCGGGGCTATTTGGCGAAGGAAAGGGAAATGCCTCATCTTCGCCCATCCCTCGAGTCTGCACTTGCCACTTTGCCGTATTTAGTTCTTTGGCCGCGGGAGACACGGACTTCAGATCTGCATCCATTACAAAGCCGATTGCTGCCGTGAGCGGGCATTCATCTCCATTCGTCGCAAGGCGAAACCAAGCTTGCTTTGGATCGCTCCAATCAAACCCCGCCTCGGCATCGCCGAGCAGCACCTCGGCCACTTCCATGAAGCCGAGACAGGCAAACACCTGGCCGGGGTTGAACAAGTCTACGGGGATTTTCGATTCGGCCATCAGTTTTTCCCCCTCTTGTCGTTGTCCCGCGAGGCTTGCATGTCGGCTGCACGCAGCAACGTCTCCCACCACGCCAAGCCCCAAGGCCCCCAGCGCTTTTGCAGGCGGGCGAAGCGCAGGGCGACTTCACGGGCGCGCTCCTCCAGCATCGAAGGCGGCGCGTCTTCGCAGCCGCTGGTGGCGATCAAGGGCCGTGCGTAGCCGTGATGCGCGGCAATAAGGTGCAGGGCAATGTCTTGCAGTTCTTTCGAGAGCTTATTGAACTCGGCGTCATCTTTCGCATACGGTAGCGAACCGAATTCGTGCCGGTAGCCGCCCAGTACAGCCTGATTGATCGGGCCGCGCGTTTTGGCCAAGTCGCCTGATATGCCACATTTCTTCTTGTCGCGCTCTGCGTTGAACGCACGCTGCCAGCGCTTGGCGCGCTTGCCTTCGTCATGCAGCCGCGCGGCGATTGTCAGCATGGCGATGTAGTCCTCTGGAAGGCCCAGCCGCTTGCCGATTGCTTCTGCGCGCTTCGTTGCCCAATACTGGTGTTCAGCCAGCGCCTGTGGCCGCCCTTCGGCGCGGTCGTTCTCGGTGTTGGAGGTGTCGCGCCATTTCTGGATGGAGAGCCAGCTCGTGACTTCACCGTCGTCGTTGCGTTTCAGCAAAAAGTGCAAGCTTTCAAGCCAGGCGTCGTCGCGACCTTCGTCGAGCTCCGTATCGCATTCGATGATACGAAAGCGAAGGACGGGCGGCTCGTTGGCGCTCGAAGTCATCCAGGGCGCATTGCCATCAGCAGTTTCAGGCAACTGTGGCTCGTCTTTGTTCGGACTCAACCAGCCATCTTTTTCATCGTGGCTCAGCAAGCCATCTTTCAGGCCGCCAAAGCTCGCGGACACGAGCAAGGTCTTTCCTTTCAGACTTTCCTCGATGTCTTCACAGCGCTTTTTGTCGCTCTTCGAATCGCCCAGCAAGTCCTTCACACACAGGACCTGGTCATAGTCGCCTTTCGCCGTCACCAAAATGCCGCACACCTGGTCTTTTACATGCGCATCGAGTTTGTCGGCTCGTGCCTGCAACCACTTCATGACGCGGAATGTTTCCGTTTCCAGCGTCTCGCTGGTATGGATGGGCGCAGCCTCGAAAAAATCCTCGATTTCCTTTTTCGTCACCTGCGGCTTTGTGCGCACCGGCAGGTACTTGCGCCAAACTACTGTGGTTTGCGGCAACTCATCCACCCAGCCACGCAGCCAGTGTGCGATTTCGGGGCGCCCGGTATGTTCGGGCAGGGAGGTCATGCTCCAGGCATCCACCAGTGCGCGGTTTAGCGCCGGGCGCAGCGGCGCGGAGGAACTGGCATCAACGATGAGTTGACGCAGGGTGTCGTCCTTGCTGGCGCGTTCATTCAGTTGGCGCAAGGATTCAGGGCTGACGCTGATTGTGCCGTTACTGTCATCGCGCAACCTTTCGAACAGTTGCTTGACGCCTTGGTAGATGCGTATGCGAGTTTGCTCATCGGCAGTCGACGCTTCCTGCTTTTTCGGCTTGGGTTCGCCTTCGTCAATGACGACGATGTCCGCGTACCGTCGTTCGCCGCCGCGCCGATTCACCCGCCCGAAGCGTTGCACCATCCGCTCCCAGGCCACCAGGTCGCAGACCAGATGGTCGGCATCCAGGTCTATGCCCACTTCGCCTGCCGAGGTGGCCACAAGGAATGCGGGTGCGGTTTGCTCGTCAGTCCCTGCAAGGAATCCCAACTCTTTTAACCGCTCTTCCGCGATGGTGCGTTCTCTCACCCGGCGCGCGCCGACGAAAAGCTCCGTTCTTCCTTCGGCGGCGGTTTTCTTGACTTTTTTGTCCAGCGCTGACTTGGTGTTTTCCGCCACTTCGCGCGAATTGCAATAGACGATGACACGAACCGTTTTCAACTCATTTTCGCCATCATGCACTCGCGCCCAAGCCTGTTCCGTCAGTGCGTCTTCCAGCTTTTTATCGCCAAGCTCTTGCAGCTTCAAGTGCTTTTGAGCGTGTAGTCGCTCGTTGGTGACCATGTCATTAACGGCTTTGGTCTCGGGATCGATGAAGTCCTTCTCTTCGAGCGCAAACACCGTTCCGCCCGTGCTGCGGTGAGTCGCCGACAACGGCAACAGTTTGAAGGCCGGAATATGCTTGCTGTCTTCCTTACTACGCGCGCCATACATGGCCGGTTCGTTCGCAATGCCTGCAAGAAGCGCTTCGAAGGGAGGAACCAGATGCGCCTCGTCCAGCAGCACCAGCGTGTCTGCGCCAAACAGTCCAGCATGGTAGGGCCGCATCTTGCGGCTGACTCCATAGCCCTCGAATAGCAGCCGCGAGCCGACCATGTCTACCGTGCCGACGATGATGGCCGGACGCGACGGGTCTTCCAGCCAGTCGCGGTTATCCACAAATTGACCGCGCAAGGTAGAGATGGGCAGAGCTTCGGTCTCGCCCAGCCCCAATGCGTCGCGCAGTTCCCTGGCTTCGATTTTCTGAAGGTTTGCGCGTAGGCTTTCGGCGAACTGCGTTGCCTGGTCTACCACTGCGCGTCGGTCCACCACATAAACCAGACGACGCGGCAAGCTGCCTTGGCCTGACTTCATCTGCTGCGCCAAAGCGACCAGCCAAATCGCCATGACCGCTGTCTTGCCCAGACCTGTGGGCACGCTGACAGTCGAAGGCAATGCGTCCTTGGCAAAGTGTTCGTCATACAGGCGCTGTTGCCACCTGATTGGCTCGAAGCTTGTCAACGTTTTGAATTGCTCGGTAAACACTATTACATCCCTCTGTGTTTCATGCCCGTCATTCATGGGTATCGAATCTTTCACTTTTTCTCAGAGGCCTGTCCAGATTTTTGTTACATGGCTTGGATCCGTTTGGATCATCTGATCCGTTCGTCGTGCGCTTTCAACCGCTGGTGGACGATCATGGCCCTTGCCCTTCCCAATAGCCCGTAGCCGCGTTTCCAATGCCAGCAGGTGTTACCAGCCACTATGCCAAATAGCGGTCGGTCGCAGCAGAGACGATTGAGGATATCCTCTTTACAGTCTCCGAGGCGATCACATCTCACCCTGTTCTCGCATAGAGCGTATAAATGAAAAAACCATGCTAACATGCTCTACGCAAACTAAGCCCGTGGGGAAGTGCCATGCGAAGTTCGTATCTGGTCTGTTACGACATCTCGGACGATAAGCGCCTGCGGAAGGTCTTCAAGCTGATGCGCGGCTTTGGAGACCATCTTCAATTTTCCGTGTTTGAGTGTCAATTTACGGCATCAGACCTGGTTCGTTGCCGGGAAGCCTTGCGAGCGATCATTCACCACGATGACGATCAGGTACTTTTTGTAAACCTCGGCCCCTCAGAAGGGCGAGGCGATCGCGTCATCACAGCTTTGGGAAAGCCGTATACGAATTTAGATAGCCCTTGCATTGTTGTTTGACTTTGCAGCTTCCGAAAGGAATTCTCTCGTGTCCACTGATGTCCAACGTGTCCAACCTGTTCGCGTCGATGAGGAGTTCGTTCATCATCTGAAGCTGAAACTGCCCGACCTGCTTCCAGCACGCATGCTCAATGAGTATGTCTACTGCCCGCGGCTCTTTTTTTATGAGTGGGTAGAGGGCGTCTTTGAGAACAATGCAGATACACTCGATGGGCAAGCTAAACATACGCGCGTAGATTCAGGCCCAACTGCGATGCCTTCTGCCGAGGATATGGACGGCGAGAGGATACATTCACGGTCGGTGACTCTATCGAGCGAACGTGTTGGCCTGACTGCAAAGCTCGATCTGATCGAAAGTGATGCAAGTGGAGCTGACGGCAAGTCCGTGAGGCCAGTGGATTATAAGCGAGGCAAGCCGCGCGATCTCGATGGTGTGCCCACACCCTGGCCTTCGGATCGCGTTCAAATTGCTGCACAGGCTCTTGTTCTGCTTGACAACGGGTATTCCTGCGATGAAGGCATCCTCTACTACGCCAGCACGAAGCAACGGGTGCGGATCGTCATCGATGATGCTCTGATTGCCGAGACGGAAGAACTCATCGTGCAGGCACGCAAGGCGGCAGTCAGTGACCAGATTCCCGAACCGCTTGTGGACAGCCCCAAATGCCCACGCTGCTCTCTGGTAGGAATCTGTCTGCCGGATGAGACGAATGCGCTCCGTGCCCGAGCGCTTCGATTTGAAGAGCGTCGTCCAGTACAGATTTCCTTGTTCGGCAGCGACGAAGAAACGGCTGCTACGGAAGTTCGACAACTCATAGCGGCGCGCGACGATCTCCGACCTCTCTATCTGAATTCGCAAGGGTTTCGCGTCGGCAAGTCAGGAGAGGTCATTCAGGTCAAGGATGGCGATACGCTGAAGCAGGAAATCCGGCTCGGTGAGGTATCGCAGATCAATTTGTTCGGCAATGTCCAGCTTTCGACTCAGGCGGTGCAATCCTTCTGCTCCGCTGAAGTGCCAGTGTGCTACTTTTCGCAGGGAGGCTGGTTCTATGGCATCACCAACGGCCTGAATGCGCGCAATGTATTTCTCCGCCATCGGCAGTTTGTTTCTGCTGGACACGAATCGACTGCTCTTCGCCTGGCGCGCAAACTGGTTGTGGGCAAAATACGCAATCAGCGCACGCTATTGCAACGCAACCATATTGAACCGCCACAGACAGCTCTGCGTCAACTGAAAGTCTTGGCGGAGAAGGCGGAGACAGTTACAGAACTTGAGAGCCTGCTTGGAATGGAAGGCTCTGCCGCACGAGTCTACTTCGGCGAATTCGCCGGAATGCTGAAATCGGGAGATAACAACGACGATGCACATCGAGGCGGGCCAACGGAGTTTCGTTTCGATTTCACCCAGCGGAATCGTCGTCCGCCGCGCGATCCTGTCAACGCGTTGCTTTCCCTTGCATATAGCATCCTCGCCAAAGATCTGACCATCACCTGCTATGCGATGGGCTTTGATCCGTATTGGGGCTTTTATCATCAACCCCGTTTCGGGCGACCCGCTCTGGCCCTTGATCTGATGGAACCTTTTCGCCCCTTGATCGCGGATTCAGTCGTGCTCACAGCAATCAACACCGGCATGGTAACAACGGCAGACTTTATCCGTTCCGGGCCGTCCGTGGCGCTGAAACCAAACGGACGAAAGGGCTTCTTTCGCGCCTACGAACTACGCATGGATACGCTTGTGACTCACCCCATGTTCGACTATCGTGTAAGCTATCGCAGGCTGTTGGAAATTCAGGCGCGTCTGTTGGCCAGATTTCTCAACGGAGAAATCGATGATTATCCGGTTTTTGTCACTCGCTAAGCACCTCAGCGAGCGGTCAGGTGATAAGCAAAACACGGCACCCGCTCGCGGACTGTAACCTAAACAGGCAGAAAGAGTTGAGGAATTCGTTCATGCACTGCTATGCTTTAGATGGTCCGCTAACGGATAGGCTCTCGCACACTGCGGTGGAAGTACCTCAAACCAGAAGGCTTCTGCGGCGGCCGTTTCCGCGGTGAATTCACCGCGGCCTCATTGAAGCTTCGTCACGCAGGTGCGCCACACCG
>JAJZCA010000195.1 GCA_021798735.1 Acidobacteriota bacterium
TGCGAAATTGACCCCCAACGACCCACCGTATTACAGCGCCACGCCTGGTTCCGGTCCGCGGAATCTTACATTTCATCCCAACAGAAAATGGGCTTATTCGATCGCTGAAATGGGCAGCATCGTGGAGTGCATGAACTGGGATGGAGCCAAGGGAACGCTCACTCGCTTCCAGGTCATCTCGTCGCTGTCTAAGCAGCACGTATCGCCCACCGATGCAGCTACCGTTCAGGTCCATCCCAATGGACGATTTCTCTACGGATCCAATCGCGGCGACGACAGTATCACGGCTTTTTCGATCGACCCCGCCAACGGCCATCTCACCCTGATCCAGCGAATTTCCTGCGAGGGTAAGAGTCCGCGTCATTTTGCCGTCGCCCCCAATGGCAGGTGGTTGGTCATCGGAAATCAGGACTCCGCGAACATCGTCATCTTGAAGTGCGATCCTCAAACCGGGAAACTGGAGACGACCGGCAGGCAATATCCGCTCGACTCCCCCGTTTGCGTCGTCTTCGACTAAATCAAGAGAAGAGAACTTGTATGCGAGTTGGAGTATTTACCCCGCTGCTGGCACAGCTATCGCTGGAAAATGTGCTGGCGAAACTGAAAACGCTTCACATCTCCACTGTCGAACTGGGCACAGGAAATTATCCCGGCGACACACATTGCAAATTGTCCATGCTTGACAACAGCAATGAACTTGCTGAGTTCAAGAAAATACTCGCGGATCAAGGCTGCAGCATCAGCGCTCTTAGCTGTCACGGAAACCCGCTCCATCCCAACCCCGCACGCGCGCAGCAGGCCCGCGGCACCAGCCGGAAAACAATCCTCCTCGCGGAGGAATTAGGTGTCCCGGTTGTCGTCGACTTTTCCGGCTGTCCGGGGGACTCGCCGCAGTCGACCGCACCCAATTGGGTCACCTGCCCCTGGCCGCCAGACTATCTCGACGTTCTCGATTGGCAGTGGAACGAAGTCGTCACACCCTACTGGGTAGAACACGGAGCCTTCGCGGCGCAGCACAATGTGAAGATCGCGATCGAGATGCATCCAGGCTTCGTCGTGTACAATCCGGAGACCATGCTGCGACTCCGTTCCATCGCCGGGCCTGCGGTTGGGTGCAATTACGACCCCAGTCACATGTTCTGGCAAGGCATCGATCCCATCGCCGCCATCCGCGTGCTGGGAGACGCCATCTTTCACGTGCATGCTAAGGACACTCAGATGTATCCTGCGAATCTGCCGCGTACCGGCGTGCTGGATACCAAACCCTATATCGACGAGCGAAATCGAAGTTGGATTTTTCGTACCTGCGGCTACGGCCATGGCGCGGAATGGTGGAAGGAGTTCGTTTCCACCCTGCGGATGTTCGGCTATGACGGTGTGCTCTCCATCGAACATGAAGATAGCCTGATGTCTCCCGAAGAAGGCCTGACCAAAGCGGCACAATTTCTACGTGAACTTGTCATTGAGCAACAGCCCACGGCTCCCTGGTGGGTCTGATCGGTTTCACACATTTTGCAGCAGCCGGCGATTGCGAACCAGTCATCGCATAAGGAGCGGAGTTGAAGCGAATTCGAACAGCAATTTTCGGAACGGGATTCATGGGACGCGTGCATCTGGAAGCGCTTCGCCGCGTCGAGGGTGTGGACGTCGTCGCCGTTGTAGGGCGAGAGCTTGCCTCGGCGCAACGCCTTGGCACGGGCTACGGCATCGAGAAATTCGAGTCGGATTATCGTAAGGTATTAAGCGATCCAAGCATTGATGCAGTTCACGTCTGCACTCCCAACGCTCTCCACTTCTCTATGACGAAGGATGCGTTGCTGGCAGGCAAACATATTCTCTGCGAAAAGCCTCTCTCCACTTCGATAAAAACAGCGGAAGAACTGGTCAACCTCGCCCGCGATCGGAACCTGCGGAATTGCGTTTGCCACAATCTGCGCTACTACCCCATGGTGCAGCAAATGCGCCGCATGCGCGAAGATGGCGATCTGGGCAGGATTCTTATAATCCAGGGCAACTACCTGCAGGATTGGTTGCTGGATGAGTCGGCCTGGAACTGGCGAATCGATTCCGACGCAGGTGGACAGTTGCGCACCATGGGAGATATCGGCACGCACTGGTTCGACATGGCCGAGCATGTTACAGGTCTGCGGGTTCGCTCCCTATGCGCCGACCTGGAAACTTTCTATCCGACTCGCCAGCGGCCCGCGAAAAACGTTCAGGCTTCCATTACGCAATTGGCTGCGGCGACTGCGGGAAGTGCCGAACAGGTCGCTGTCAATACAGAAGATTTTGGCGCTGTCGTCTTCAAAATGGACGAAGGCGCGCGTGGCACAATGACGGCGTGTCAGATGGCCGCTGGCCGCAAAAATCAATTGCGAATGGAGATTTTCGGGACCAAGGCGTCGGTCAGCTGGAACCAGGAGCGTCCGGACGAATTATGGGTTGGGCATCGCGACAGTGCGAACAACATCTACGTTAAGGATCCAGGACTGATGAAGGAGATGGCTCGCAGCTATGCAGACCTGCCCTGCGGACACAGTGAAGGCTACGACGATACGTTCAAGCAGGTCTTTCGCCGTTTTTATTCATCGATCCTGCAGCCGGATTCCCCGGTTGAGTATCCCCAACTGGTGGACGGTTTGCGTCACATGCTTCTGATGGATGCTCAGTTGAAAAGTCATCGTACCAGGCAGTGGGTCGACGTCGAGAACATCTAGAGCAATTTATCTTATGGTGTAGAGTAGCGGAAGGCGATGATCCGCGACATGAGCTCAGATGGCGCGAGCGTATTCGGACGATCTGCGAAGGAAGTTGTTGGAGGCGCACGACCAGGGGCAGGCAAGCCTGTCGGAGCTGGCCGCGCGCTATGGCGTGAGCCGTGGCTGGGCGTGGAAGATCTCGGCGGCCCGCAAGCGCAGCGGGCAAGTGGAGCGGCAGCCGTACCGGCCCGGACCGCGCAGTCGGCTCAACTCGGAAGTGTTGGCCTGCAACTGACCGACCATCCCGCTTGGACGCTCGGCCAGTTGCAGGCTGGGCTGAAAAAGCAGACGGGGGTTGGCTTCAGCACACCCTATGTATGGCTGCGGTTGAAGGGGATGAATTTCCGGCTGAAAAAAAGTCACTCCACGCCCAAGAGCGCGACAGCGAAGCCAACCGAAAGCGGCGCATCGAGTTCCTTGAGAAAATCCGTGAGACCTCGCCAGAATGTCTGATTTACCTGGACGAAAGTGGTGTCACCACGCAGATGACCCGGCTGTATGCGCGCAGCCGGGACGGAGCGCGCATTCATGAAGCGGCTCCGCAAGGCCACTGGAAAATGCTGACCATTCTGGCGCGATGAGCATCTGCGGCATGATCGCCACCATGACCATCGAGGAGCCCACCGATGGCGATATTTTTCTGGCCTATCTGGACCATGTTTTGTGTCCCAAACTGCGGCCCGGCCATGTGGTCGTGATGGACAATCTCAACGCCCACAAGGTCGATGGCGTGCGCGAAAGAATCGAGGCCGCCGGAGCGGAACTGCTGTACCTACCGCCCTATTCGCCCGATCTGAACCCCATCGAAAAGGCCTGGTCCAAGCTCAAACTACTGCTGCGCTCGGCCCAGGCACGCACTCGAGAAGCGCTGCAGCAAGCCATTTCCGAGTTGCTGCCGCAGCTCTCTCCAGGGAACGCCGAGGCATGGCTCAGAACCCGCTTCGGCACTCTACAACAACTGTGCAAATGCTCTAGCTGGAGGGGTTGGGGTGAGCTTACGTCCATTTGCCCTGGCCTTCGACAACCGTGATGTAACGGTCGATCGGCAAATCCGTAAGGCGTTCTGTTTTACCGCTAGGTCGAGGCCATTTAATTTCAACCCAATCAACCTTTTCGCGCTTGCCAATACCAAGCACTATGCGCGGATCATGACTTGAAAGATAACTACCGCCTCCCACTTTCATCCGGCTGCGCTTTAAGTCCTGCGCCTGGTAAGTGATCCTCGCCCCAATCGCATCCCGATTCGATTTCGTTCCGACGAGCTTGATTCCGAGCCAGTGATTCTGCGCGCCGGCCCTGTTTCGCAACAGGACTGGCGCGCCATCGTTGACTCCAATGAGAACATCCGTCGCCCCGTCGTTATTGAAATCTCCGATCGCCAATCCTCGCGCCGCCAGCGGCTCACTGAAAACCGGCCCACTTTGTTTGCTGATATTGGTGAAATCCTTGCCGTTCCACTGAAACAGCATGGGCCGCTCTGCATAGGTCACCTGTAAATGCATTTGATCGATCAGATCGTCAGGGTGCCCGTCAACTTGAAACAGATCCAGGTTCCCGTCGTTATCAAAATCGAAGAATTTCAGTCCCCATCCGCTCATGAGGTAGGTGGAGGGGGCAATGCCTTCCGGGCCGGCGGCATCGTCGAAGGTTTCGTCATGATTATTGCGGTACAGCGAATAGTCCTGATAGTTGATATTGGCAACATAAAGATCCATAAAGCCGTCTTGGTCGATGTCAGCAGAGTCCACGCCCATGCCTGAACGTGCGACGCCGTCGGCACTGTAGGCCACACCGGCAATTTCTCCGATTTCTTCGAACTTGCCGTTCCCGCGATTGGCGAAAAGGAAATTCGGGACGGTATCATTGGAAACGAAGAGATCCATCAGACCGTCATTGTTAATATCCGTAGCAACCACACCCCAGGCTTTTCCCAAATGGCTGGCGATGCCGGATTCTTTGCTGACGTCCGTAAAGGTACCGTCGCCATTGTTGTGAAAAAGCCAGCTGGGCATGGGCCCATACGCTTTGGGGATGCAATAGTGGCGAAGGCCATCGTCGTGGATGCCACAGGGCTTGTTCAGCTCTTTGGTGAAATCGGCAAATCGCGCGACAAAAAGATCTAAACGGCCATCATTGTCATAGTCGAACCAGACTGCGCTGGAAGCCCATCCCGGTGCCGCGACCCCGGCTTTCTCAGTGACGTCGGTAAAGGTTCCGTCGCCGTTGTTGTGGTACAAAATACTCCTGCCGTATTGCGTCACATATATGTCGGGCAAACCATCTCCGTCGTAATCACCCACGGCCACACCCTGTCCGTAGCCGCCCCCGATCACTCCAGCCTTTTCCGTTACGTCAGTGAAGGTTCCATCGCGATTGTTTCTATATAAAGCGTTACGCAACGGTGTTTGCGGGGTAAAAAAATCACATTTCCCGCTGTTTACCAAATAGATGTCCATCCAGCCGTCGTTGTCGTAGTCGAGAAATGCGACACCTGGTCCGGAGCTTTCCGGAAGATACTTCTCCGGGGAATGGGCGGCTGTATGCACCCATCGAATCCCGCTCTTCTCAGGAGGAACCACCTCGAAGGGGAACTGTGTCGCCTCGCCCAGCGCAAATAGCGAGCGCTGCGAGAAAATCAAAGCTCCTGAGATCGACTGCGACAGGAATTCCCGCCGTGTCAATCGCGCTCTGCGAATCCGATTCATGAGTTCATTCAGCCGATATCAAATAGCCTGGGGGATTGATAGAGGATCACACCAGGAAGTAAATGGGCAGACGTTATTGTGGTCCCTCTCCTGCAGACGCGCCCGGATGAGCCCCAGAACTAAGGCTTCTGTGAATAGCAAATTCTTTTTCCGCTTCCTCTTTCTGCCCAGTCCTAACCAGGGCAGTACCGAGGGCGTTGTGAATGTCCGGATTTGCAGGCGTTAGACGCTCTGCGATGCGCAAAGGGGGGATTGCCTCCTGGTATTTCTTGTCGCCGATCAGAGAAACTCCCCATCCCAGGTACGCTTCCGCAAAACTAGGATTGAGTTTTGCTGCCTTAGAAAAGCGAGAAATCGCTTCGTCCCAGTTGCCATCCTCCCGGGCAAGTTCTCCTAAAATGAACTGCGCGTCACTGTTGCTGGGGTCGATCTGAAGTTCTTTCAGGAATTCCTGCTTGGCGCGTTCTTTCACGTCCGGTCCGGCGTTAGGTTCGGATAGCAGCAGTCTACCCAGCAGAAAATGAATACCGCGCGCACTTGGGTCTTTATGAAGAATCCATTCATATTCAAGCTCTGCGGGTTGCCACTTGCCCTGTTCTTCCAGTGCCTCAGCATTCAACTTGTGAGCAGCAATGGATTGCGGCGCAGTTCTAGCCAGGTCCTGGGCGGTGCGCGCCGACAAGTCAGAGTAGGCATGGACAATTACATACAGTACATCAGGATCCTGACTAAACTGCCGGCTGAGGGAGCTGATGAAATTGAGGGTGGCGTTTCGATCGTCCACGGCAAGGGAGCAACGAACTCCAAGCACACCAGCCTTTTTTCGAGTTTCTGCAGGGAATTGAGCCACCATCGCATTCTTGAGGGCAGAAATACTCTCCCGGCAATGACCTTGTTCCGCCAAAGCGATTGCTTGTTGCGGCGAAATCTTCACCCCGGTTGAAACTGATTTCGACTGCTGAGCGTTCGCTCCGGATCCAGAGAAGAATAAGGCAACCGACATAGCAGAAAAGATGCAGATCGTTTTTAAATAGCTACACATTTCATCCAATCTGCTTTCCAAATATTCCCGATCCAAAACCAGAAAAAAGCTGATGCAGGCTCAAGCAATCTGCGCCTGCATCAGCGATTATACGTGGTGTTTGGTATTTCAATAGTAGATCTTCAGGGCCACCTGAATGTTCCTTGGCGGTTGAGCGCTAGTAATTTGCCCCATCGTCTGTCCCAAGCCCATGTTCGGAGCATTGTATTGAGGATGGTTGAGCGCGTTGATGAAGTCGGTGCGGAACTGCAAGCGGAACCGTTCTGTGATTTGGAAGTTTTTATGCAAGCTGAAATCCAGATCGGTGTACCGCGGTGATCGCAGACCTCCGAGTTGTGGCGCACAATTGCCGAAGGTCCCAGCCGCCGGTTGAACAAAGTTCCCATTGTTGACGAACCACTGACGGCCAACTCCCACGCCACCGACTACCGCTGTTGTATTTGTGATAGATGGCAACGAGATGCAGTCCGCGCGCGCCCCGCGACCGAAGGTACCGGAGTTGTCCGCCGCCCCATACACGGGCATTGGCCATCCAGTACGGATGGAGGTGAGG
>JAJZCA010000196.1 GCA_021798735.1 Acidobacteriota bacterium
TGATGGCGGCGCAGAAAACTCTGTCGGATGCCGGCATCGAAGTTTCGAGCGATCGTCTTTTCTGGATGGATCCTTGGAGCAAGGAAGGGCAGGAGGTCTCCGCAAAATTGTTGCCGGTGGTGCAGACGCTACGGGAGCAAGCGGAGCAGGCCATCATCCTGATGGACGAGGCGCGCGCCGCGGGTCCGCTGCGGGAAGAAGATGCCTTGGATGCGTTGGAAATGGGGGCGCGTCGCATGGATTTCATTGGATACAAGTTCGAAGCGGCGCAGGAAATGTTGACTGCGTATGATCAGGCATACCAGCAGCAGAGTGATCCGGCGGCCAATAAACATCTGGGTTCGGGGCTGTATGACATCTCTTCAAACAATGGACGATGCCAGGACTTGCGAGATGGATATGGGTTGACGCGCGATCTGTATCAAGCGGCTTGGCTGAAAGAAAATCGACCGTACTGGCTGGACAATGTTTCCGCGCAATACGAGCTGGCCATGCAACTGTGGATTCAGCGGGGCGTTCGCTTCGCGGAAGCGCAGGCGCAGTGGTATCAGACGCATACGCTGCCTCCGCCGGAAGCGGTGGGTTTGCCGCCGATCGCGACTGCGTCCGCTGCCAGTGCGGGTCAGGCAACTGCTCCATCGCAATAAGAGACTTGACTGGCAACTGCAAGAGAATGCGCTGGTGCTGGGGAAGGTTTCGGCGAGATCGGGTCAACGGGGATTCCGTACGGTGCCCAAAGGGGCAAAATCTCGCGGCGGAAAATTAGTTGCCTTAGCAGCCATATTGGCCAATTTTAACCAATATGGTTGCTAAGGCAACTAATTTAGCCGGGCCATGTTGCACCATAAATTGTGCAACATAAATCATTGGCGCATTTCTTGCGGAGCCGGAGCTTCTTGGAGCGGGAAATTGGCTAGGTGAGGCGGCGAAGTTGCTGCTGTGGGGTGAAGATTCTTCGTGGCACCAGGTAGGTGGCAGTGAGGCAACTGACCGCGCCGGCGATAAAAATCATGCTGAGAATGACGAACTGATAAAGCGCGGCGTAGATGGGCGAAGTGCCGGAGAGGACCATGCCGGCCATCATGCCGGGAATCCAGACGATGCCGAGAGAGCGCAGATTGTCGATGGCGGGAATCAGGCTGGCGTGGAAGGAAGCGTACAGGTACGATTCGGCGGCGTGTTCGGGGGCCGCGCCCAGCGCCAGGGCAGACTCGATTTCGCCGCGATGGGAGCGGACTTCGCCCAGGAAGCGATTGAGAAACAGCGACTGAATGTTCATGTTCTGGGCGATGACCATGCTGCCCACCGGGATGAGGATGATGATCTTGGGCTCGACAATGCCGAGCAGCGTCATGACGGTGAGCACTCCACCTGCGCCGGCAGCCATGCATAGCAGCGATAGCGTGTAGGCGCCGGGTAGCTCCGGCACGCGGCGGCGCACGATGGTGGCGGCGATGAAGATCATGACGATCAGGACCGGAATCCCAGTCCACCAGGGCCCGCGCAGCATGGCGGCGATCAAAAAACCGACGAGCAAAATTTGAACGATGCCGCGCAGCAGGACCAGGGGAATTTCGCGGCCGATTTTGGCTCCGCGGCGGGCAGCGAACTGGGCGACGATGATGGCCAGCACGGCCACGGCGGCGGCCTGGCCCAGGCCAAGAGACATTTGCGTGTGAAACAGGAGGTCAAGCATGCAGTAGCTCCTGCGAGGTTCCAAAGCCAACGGCCTGGCCTGCTTCCAGCTTCAGCACCAGATCGGAGACGCGACGGGCCTGGGCGACATCGTGGGTGACCCAGACGCAGGTCATGTTTCGCTCGCGAACCAGGGTGGCGAGCAGGCGTTCAATCTCTTGTTTGGAGACGTCGTCGAGGGCGGAGGTGGGCTCGTCCAGCAGCAGGACTTCGGGCTGGTTGGCCAGGGCGCGGGCGATGGAGATTCGCTGGGCCTCGCCGCCGGAAAGGGTGGCGACATCGCGGTCTTGATAGCCAGCCATGCCGACTTGCTGGATCAGGTCAGCCACCTGGGAGTCGTTCAAGATGATTCCGTGCTGCGCGGGACCGTAGCGAACATTGGCGGCGGCCGCGCCGGGAAATAAATAGGCCTGCTGCATGACCATGCCGACGCGACGGCGCAGATTTCGAGGATCCATTTCGCGGGTGTCTGCGCCTTGCAACAGCACCGCGCCGCTGGAGGGTTCATCCAGCCGGTTCAGCATTCGGAGCAGGGTGCTTTTGCCGGCTCCGCTGGGACCCAGGACGGCGAGCACCTGCCCCTGGTCGAGACGAAAGCCGATATTGCGCAGCAGAGATTTGGGGCCACCCGGCTGATCGAGGGTTCGCGACAGGTTCCTGGCTTCCAATACGGCTGCGTTTGTCGTCAAGGATTGTCCCCGGTGGTGTAATCAGATTGGGGCGGGATCTTTACTTGACCGGCGTCTCACCCCTGGGCGCGTAACCGCTGCCGCGCACGTCGCCCGTCCATTCGCTCCATAGTCAGTTAGACGAAGCAAGCCCTAGAAACATATAACTATTTCGGGCTGGATCAGTAAGCTCCGGCTTTGACTTTCTTCATCTCTTCCATCAGCGGCGGCACAATGTCGAAGAGGTTCGCCACCACACCGATGTCGGCAATCTCGAAGATTGGGGCTTCGGCATCTTTGTTGATGGCGATAATGGTGCGCGAGCCTTTCATGCCGACGATGTGCTGGATGGCTCCGCTGATGCCAAGCGCGATGTAGAGTTTGGGCGCAATCGTCTGGCCGGAACTGCCGACCTGCCGATCCAGCGGCAGCCAGCCCGCATCGCAAATGGGCCGCGAGGCGGCGATGTCGCCACCCAGCAGTTTTGCCAGCTCTTCCGCCATCGCCAGATTTTTCTGTTCCTTGATGCCGCGGCCGACCGCGACGATAGCCTCCGATTGAGAAAGATCGACGGCCTGCCTGGCTTCTCTGAAAATTTCGTGCGGCTGCACGCGAATCACGCCATCCGGCACTGTCACCTGGAGAGTTTCCACCGGCGCCGTTCCGACTTCCGCCGCGTCGCCGCGAAATGCCGCGTTCTGAAACGTCGCCATCCACAGCGGTCCCGCATCGCTGAAGGACACGTCCGCGGCAAATTTCCCCTGGAACATTTGACGGGTAAATAGCAGCTTGCCGTTTTCGTACTTGTAGCCGACAGCATCCGGAATGACTGTCTTGCCCAGCGCCAGAGCCAGGCGAGGAGCGAAGTCGCGCACCTGATAGGTGTGCGGCATCAGCACCAGCTTTGGCTGCCTGCCGGCGAGAAATTCCTTCAGTACATGGACGTAGGCATCAGAGGTGTACGCCGCCAGTTGAGGAGATTCGATGGCATATACCTTCGCCGCTTTTTTGGCCGCCAATTCTTCTTCAATCGCCGCGATGTCGTGGCCGAGCACGGCGATCTCCACCTGCCAGCCGGTTTCTTTGGCGATGGCCTGCGCGGCAGCGACGGTTTCCAGTGAAACACGGTTCAGCTTCGACTGCTGCTGCTCGGCGAGAACCAGAATGGTTTCAGGCATAGGACTAGAAGTCACAACATAGCATCGGGTTCACGATCCGCATCGCCAAATGTCGAAGTGAGGAATCCAGACAAAACCGCCTGATACACACGACCCTCACCCCCTGGATTCTTCGCTACGCTCAGAATGACGCACCCTATTTTGGACTACAGCAACCGTGAACCGGCCTCTAGTCAAACTCTGGACTGCCTTTGCGCAGCGCGGTTCCGACCGTCAGGCAGGTGATCGAAAGCGTGCCGGCAATAATCATGTAATACCCCATGGGATGAATCCAGCCGGGGCCGTAGGTAAAATCCTGACCAGCCCACACGGTCAGCAACGTGGCCATGATCCCCAGGATTCCGCCCATAACTTGCAGCATCAAGCCGCGAAAGCGGCGCTTGTCGAGTGCGACCACCTGGTCAGGCGTCAGGCTACGCTCTTCCGGAGGCAATAACATGTTTGGCATCGATTTGTGTTCTCCTTGCAATTCTTTACTTTACGACGGGAAGGCGAGTTACCCGTGTCCGCAATTCCACGCAACATTATTAAATCACGCGAAGCTCGTTGCGAAGTATGTCGACCAACTTTTTCGCAATCTCCGTCGGCGAGCCCTGCAGCATTTCTGTCGTTTTTTGCTTCGTCGGTACGTACAGCCGTTCGATCGTTTGCAAATTCGTTCCCAGCTTGCCTTCCAGATGGGTCCGCGTCAACTGCTGGAGCGGTTTGTTTCTGGCCTGTTTGATGCCCATCAAGGTGGCATAGCGCAATTTATTGATCCCGCTTTGGATGGTGAGCACGCAGGGCAGCGGCATATCCATCCATTGATACTGTCCCGCCTCCAGCTCACGCTTTAGGCGCAGGCCAGACTCCGTTTTTTCGATGCCGATGATGATGGTGGCGTGGGGCCAGCCGAGAAGCTCCGCCAGCAAAACACCGGTTTGGGCAAAGCCGTAATCGTCGGATTGCAGGCCGGTAAAGATCATGTCGAAGGACTGGCCTTCAATGGCCACCGCAATGGCGCGGGCGGTGCTGACGGCATCCAGGGTGACGAAGGAATCGTCGGCAAGATGAATGGCGCGGTCGGCCCCCTTGGCCAGGGCCTCGCGCAGCACCTGCTGTGAGCGGGGCGGCCCTACCGTGATGACGACCACTTCGCCGCCGTGTTTCTCTTTCTGCTGTAAGGCTTCTTCCAGGGCGTAGGCGTCCGGCTCGTTCACTTCATAGGGAACGTCCTCGCGGATCCAGGTACCCGCCTCATTCAGCTTGAGCGGGGCGTCCTTCTGCGGGACCTGCTTGATGCAAACGAGGATTTTCATATGCTTTCAGGCGACTGGGCTAGTGTATCGAAGTGCCTGCGCCGTGGTCGAGCGGTAAAACGGCGAGTGACTGCACGCGTCAGCTAGTTTTGCGACTCAAGCATTCCGTATTCGAGGAACAGCTTTTGAAGCTGTACGGAGTTAATCAACTCCAATCCAACCCTTTGTCCAAACTCTCGCGCCTGCACTGTGAAATCCACGTAGTGATGAAGATGCCTTTCACGGCGTTGTCAGCCCTGACTGCGCCATAGAAATCCCTCACCGTAGGCGCTCCGACGAGGTTATCGGGTGTAAATCGCTTACATTGAAACAAGTAGCGTCCTCCGAAGATCGGCTTATCGAGCATTGCAATAATGTCGATTCCGCTATCTCCAGAGGTTTTTGTCATTTCTGCGTGAAATCCCATTCGAGAGAGCCAGACTGCTATCAGTCGCTCAAACTCCTGCCCTGATAAATGATGCAATTCTTGCAGCTTCACTCCGGCAAGGGAATCGAGGATTCCTGCTATACCTGAACTTTCTGAAACATCTGTTTGATGCCCCGCAAAGCCTGGCGCGTCCTTTCTTCGTTTTCAATCAGAGAAAAGCGGACATGGTCATCTCCGTGCTCGCCGAAGCCGATTCCGGGGCTAACGGCAACCTTGGCTTCGGCCAGCAGTTGTTTTGAGAACTCGAAGGACCCAAGTTTTCGATAGGCTTCTGGAATCTGTGCCCACACAAACATGGTTGCTTTCGGCATCTCGACCCGCCAGCCGGCCTGGTTCAGGCCCTGGACCAGCACATCGCGCCGCTTGCGATAGTTATCGCAAATCTGTTGCACGCACTCCTGCGGGCCTTCGAGCGCCTGGATGGATGCCACCTGAATGGGCGTGAACGTCCCGTAATCGAAGTAACTCTTGATCCGGCCAAGAGCTGCAACTAACTTGGGATTGCCGACCATGAAGCCGACTCTCCAGCCCGGCATGTTGTAGCTTTTCGAAAGCGTAAAGAACTCGACCGCAATGTCCTTGGCTCCGGGAACCTGCAGGATGGAAGGCGCACGGTAGCCATCGAACACCAGGTCGGCATAGGCCAGGTCATGCACGACATAGACGTCATATTCTTTGCACAAAGCCACGACCTGCTCAAAAAAGGCAAGGTCAACGCACTGCGTTGTGGGGTTGGAGGGAAAATTGAGAATCAGCATCTTCGGCCGCGGCGACATGGAGGGAAGGACCCGGTGCAAGTCCGCGAGGAAGGCGGCGGCGCTGGTGATCTCAATATAACGAACATCCGCTCCCGCAATAATGGGCCCGTAAATGTGAATCGGGTAGCTCGGATTGGGAACAAGCACGGAGTCGCCGCGATCTAAGGTGGCAAGGCATAGATGAGCAATGCCCTCTTTGGAGCCGATGGTCACGATGGCTTCGGTGAGCGGGTCAAGGTCGACATCGTAGCGTCGCTTGTACCAGTTGCAGATGGCCTTGCGCAGCCGGGGAATACCCTTTGACAGCGAATAACGATGAGTGGCGGTCTTCTGTGCCGCCTCAATCATCTTGTCCACAATGTGCTTGGGGGTTGCGCCATCGGGATTCCCCATCCCGAAGTCGATAATGTCCTCACCGCGTTGCCGCGCGGCGGCTTTCAAATCATTCGTGATGTTGAACACATAGGCGGGCAGCCGAGTCAGTCGAGAAAATTCTTCCATAAATAAAAGTTCGCTTGTCGTATTCGTTGTGGGTGAAAAGGCGGCCTGGTCGAGTCCCGAGGAATCCGTACATCGTCCAACGTAAGCTGAGGCACCAAAGGCCCGCTGACAATTCAAGTCCGTCGCGGAACCTGGATCGCAATTAGAAACTGCCTTGGTGTCGTGGCAAAGACTTATTCTATTCTCTCATCAAGGATTCGGGTCGTTCGCAGCACGCGGTAATGCGATGAATCTGGGTGGATACAGGTCGCAACGGTCCTCGATAGGCGAGCAAATTTGCATCCGATCGCCTGTTGCGCCGGCTGCGGTTGCGGAATATATATATGGGCTGCCAAGCGCTAAACGACCACCGACTGAAAGTCGCGGGTAGCGGCTCAAGCCGCCTGAAGCGCTCCCGGCTGAAGCCGGCTCAAGGCTCCGTGGACGCTGTAATCTTAAAGCTCTCCGCATCCTCGTCCCATTTTTGATTTTCGATGTACGCCTGGATCGTCTTCTCATCCGCCGCGCCCACCGTCGCGCAAAAA
>JAJZCA010000197.1 GCA_021798735.1 Acidobacteriota bacterium
GATCATCACCTACAACGCATCCTCTGTGCCGGTGCTGGATCTGGCTCTTTCCGGTAAGGGGCTCAGCCAGCAGCGGCTTTTCGATCTGGCAAGCAACTTTATGCGTCCACAACTGGCCACAGTCCCGGGAGCATCCAGCCCGTGGCCGTACGGCGGCAAGCAGCCCCAGGTGCAGGTGGATATCGATAGCACAAAACTGCAGGCCATGCACCTGTCGCCGGCCGATGTTGTGCAGGCCTTTGCCAAGCAGAACCTGATTTTGCCCGCCGGCACGGAGAAGATCGGTCCATTCGAATATCAGATTGAGACCAACAGCGCGCCCCGCACCATTGAGGGCTTGAACGACATCCCCATTAAAACGATCCATGGCGCCACTGTCTATGTTCGCGATGTAGCGCACGTGCGGAATGGATTCCCACCGCAGACCAACATCCTCCGCGTCAACGGCCAGCGTGCCGCGCTGATGACGATTGAGAAGACGGGAGACGTTTCCACGCTGGACCTGGTTTCGCACGTTCGAAGAATCCTTCCCCGGATTGCAGCCGGCCTGCCGCCTCAACTTGTAATTCGCCCGGTCGACGATCAGTCGATTTTTGTTCGCGCAGCCATCAATGACGTGGTGGTGGAAGCGATCATCGCGGCCTGCCTGACGGCGACGATGATCCTGATCTTCTTAGGCAGCTGGCGCAGCACCCTGATCATCGCTGTTTCGATTCCATTGTCCGTGCTGGTTTCGCTCATCGTCCTCAGCAGTCTGGGCCAGACCATCAACATCATGACGCTGGGCGGCTTGGCGCTGGCGGTCGGCATTCTGGTCGACGACGCGACCGTCGAGATTGAAAATATCAATCGCAATTTGGAGATGGGCAAGGAAGTGGAGCAGGCGATCCTGGATGGCGCGGCGGAGATTGCTATACCCGCGTTCGTTTCCACGCTCTCCATCTGCATCGTGTTCGTGCCCATGTTTTTTCTGGGAGGCATCGCAAAATACCTTTTCGTGCCATTGGGAGAAGCCGTTGTTTTCGCCATGCTGGCGTCCTATTTTCTGTCGCGCACCATTGTGCCGACCATGGCGAAATATCTGCTGCATGTCCATGAAGAAGGCGATCTTGACCGGCGTCGAAACAGCCGGAACCCTCTTGTGAATCTGCAAATGCGGTTTGAAGACCGCTTTGAAAAGATTCGTCTCGGCTATCGCGAAATCCTGGTGGTGTGTCTGCACCATCGTGGGATATTCATCGGTGGATTTTTTCTGATGTGCGCGGTTTCGATCACGGTGCTGTTTCCATGGCTGGGTCAGGACTTTTTCCCAAAGGGGGATGCGGGACAGTTTAAGCTGCATGTCCGGGCGCATACGGGAACGCGCATTGAAGATACTGCGGCGCTGTGCGACAGGGTCGACCAGACCATCCGCGAAATGATACCGAAAAAAGAACTGGGCATGATCATCGACAACATAGGGTTGCCCTACAGCGGCATTAATCTTTCCTACGGCACTTCTGGAACCATTGGCTCCTGGGATGCCGACATCACGGTGGCGCTGGAGAAGGACCACCATTCAACGGAAGTTTATATCCGCGCGTTGCGCAGCAAGCTCGTCCGTACCTATCCCGGCGTCACGTTTTATTTTTTGCCGACCGATATCGTGAACCAGATTCTGAATTTCGGTCTGCCGGCGCCGTTGGACATTCAAATCATCGGCAACGACATGGTTGCGAATCACGCTGTGGCGGAAAGGATGATGTCGCAATTGCGCCGGGTCCCCGGCGCTGTCGATCTGCATATTCAGCAATCGCTCGATGAGCCGAATTTCACCGTTCATGTCGACCGAACCAAAGCACAGCAGGTCGGCTTTTCACAGGCGGATGTTGCCAGCAGCGTGTTGACGGCGTTGAGCGGCAGTTTCCAGACTTCGCCGCAGTTCTGGTTGAACTGGAACAATGGCGTCAGTTACTCGATTGCGGTGCAGGAGCCGCAATATCGCATGGATACGTTGCAGGACCTTAACAATATTCCTGTGACCGGATCGAGCGGCGCGGCGCTGCAAATTCTCTCCAATCTGTCCAGCGTGAAGCGGGGCGTGGAGCCGGGGACCGTCAGCCACTATAACGCGTTGCCGGTCGTCGATATCTACGGTTCGGTGGACGGCACGGACCTGCGCACGGTAGCGAACCAGGTGGATCGGGTTGTTGCGCAGGCCAACAAGCAGTTGCCGCGCGGCTCTCGCATTGTGGTGCGCGGCCAGATTCTTACCATGCGGTCTTCTACCGAGGGCTTGATCGGCGGTCTGCTGTTTGCAATTGTCCTTGTTTACCTGCTGATCGTGGTGAATTTTCAGTCGTGGACCGATCCATTCGTCATTATCGCCGCGCTACCAGCGGCGCTGACGGGGATCGTCTGGTTTCTCTTCCTGACCGGCACGCATATCAGCGTTCCGGCATTGACGGGTTCCATCATGTGCATGGGCGTGGCGACGGCGAATAGCATCCTGGTGGTCAGTTTTGCGCGGGAAGAAATGGTGCGCGGCGCGAGCGCCGTTGAAGCGGCCATGATCGCGGGGTTTACCCGATTTCGTCCGGTGTTGATGACGGCGCTGGCTATGATCATCGGGATGTTGCCGATGGCACTCGGCGTCGGAGCCAGCGGTGAGCAAAATGCGCCGCTGGGAAGGTCCGTTATCGGTGGCCTGTTGTTTGCCACAGCCGCCACTTTGTTTTTTGTGCCAGTCTTTTTCAGCCTGGTGCATGGAAGGTCGAAGCCGGTGGCTGATTCTTCCGAGGAGCAAGAGCCATGAGTAAAACGGAAAAGCACGCAACCAGCGCGCAGGGTGGACCGCAAGGCACGCCGCAGAAACTATCGCTGGAACCCACTCCGCAGGCGACCCGGCGCACGGTGACGATTGTCTTTGTGTTGTTGCTTATCGCCGTTGTGGTGGCGATTACGGGTATCATTCCCCGCATGCACGCGCGTGCCGCATTGCGCCAGCAGACCGACAGCATGGCCGTGCCGGAAGTTGCCATAGTCACTCCGCAGATGGGCAAGCCGATGCAGGAGGTGCTGCTTCCAGGGACCATTCAGGCGTATACCGACGCGCCGATTTATGCGCGGACGAACGGCTATGTGAAAGCCTGGTACCACGACATTGGCACGCATGTACACAAGGGCGAGCTGCTCGCTGTCATCGAAACTCCCGAGTTGGACCGGCAGGTGGATGAGGCCCGGGCCAACCTGGACACGGCGAAGGCCAACCTGCGGCTGGCGAATGTCACGGCACAGCGTTATCAAGGTCTGCGAGGCACGGATGCAGTGTCGAAAGAGTCCATCGATACTGCGTCCCAAACGGAAAGTGCCCAGCAGGCGTCAGTGTCTGCGGCCCAGCAGAGCTTGAATCAGTTGCTGGAATTGCAGTCCTTTGAGCGCATTTATGCGCCCTTTGACGGCGTCGTCACCGCCCGCAATATCAACGTCGGTCAGTTGGTGGATTCCGGCAGCAACGGCGGCACCGGCAGCTCCAGCAATCCAGGCGGAAACGTCAATACCGGCACCACCGCCATGAACGGTCCCCAGGAATTGTTTCATGTTTCCAGCATGGACACAGTGCGCATCTTTGTGAATGTGCCCAGCGTGTATGTGTCCGAGGCGCGACCCGGCGTGACGACGAACATCGATGTTCCGGGATATTCCGGACGCGTCTTCAAGGGGACGATTGTGCGCACCGCGAATGCCATCGATCTGAATACGCGCACGTTGATGGTCGAAGTCGATATTCCCAATCGGAAACATGAGTTGCTGCCAGGCGCGTATGCGCAGGTCCATCTGCAGCTTCCCATCACGCATCCGGCGCTGATTATTCCAGTCGATGCGATGCTTTTCCGATCGGAAGGTTTACGCGTGGTCACCGTCGATGCCCAGGATCGTGCCCATCTGCAAGGGATCGCGGTGGGTCGCGACTGGGGTACCCGGGTTGAGGTGCTCAGCGGACTGACTCCGCAGGATCGCATTATTAACAATCCGCCGGACTCGATTACCGAAAACGAGAAGGTGCGCGTTGTCGATGTCGATGGCAGGCCAGACCGGACAAGCTCGTCGCCGGCCAACGCCGGGCCTGCAAATTCAGCCGATGCAGGGAAGTCTTCATGAAGCGGAGTTATGCGAAGACGAGCATTGCGGCGGCTCTCGCCCTGGTCTTCAGTGTGACTGGTTGCACCGTGGGGCCGAACTATCACCGGCCCAGTGCGCCCACGACGCCGCAGTTCAAAACAGTTGCCGGATGGCAGCCCGCGCAGCCGGCGGACCAGCAGCTTCGCGGCCATTGGTGGGAAGTCTATGGCGATCCGGAACTGAATTCCCTGGAAGACAAGGTGAGTGTCTCCAACCAGTCGTTGAAGATCACCATCACGCAATACACCCAGGCGCGAGCCATGGTGAAGTATCAGCGCGCGAACTATTTTCCGTTTTTGAGCGCCGGCGCCAGTGCAACCCGGCAGCGTGGCTCGGAGCACAGGACTTTTTATTTTCCGTCGCTCAACCAGTACAACGATTTCACGCTTCCGCTGGATGTCAGCTGGGAACCGGACATCTGGGGCCGCGTGCGACGCACAGTGCGCGCAGCTCGCGAAAACGCGCAGGCCAGCGCTGCGGATATCGTGAACGTTCAGTTGATTCTGCAGGCCGAACTCGCACTCGACTACTTTCAGATGCGTGGCCTGGATTCGCAGCAGTCCATCCTGGACGAAACCGTTGTTGCGGATGAAAAGGCGTTGCAGCTCACCCTGCAGTTGTTCCATGCGGGTCTGGATTCCGACCTGGATGTGCAGCAGGCGCGCACACAGTTGGAACTGACGCGCGCGCAGGACCAGGATGTGGGCATTGCCCGCGCACAGAATGAGCACGCGATTGCGATCCTGATCGGGGAACCTCCTGCGTCGCTCACCATTCCAGCGCGTGTGGTTGCGTACACCCTGCCTTCCATTCCACCGGGCCTGCCGTCGCAGTTACTTGAGCGCCGCCCTGACATTGCCATTGCGGAACGACAGATGGCATCCGCCAATGAACAGATCGGGATTGCCCGCTCGGCGTACTATCCCAACTTCACGATTTTCGGTATCGGCGGGGTTGAGAGCAGCCAGCCTGGAAACTGGTTTACCGGCCCAAGCTCTTTCTGGTCGATGGGATTGTCCGCCGCAGATCCGTTGGTGGACTGGGGACAACGTCACGCGCTCAATACCATAGCGCAGGCCAACTACGACGGGACCGTGGCCAATTATCGCCAGACCGTGCTGACCGCGTATCAGGAAGTGGAAGACAATCTTATCGCGCTGCGTACCCTGGAGCGGGAAATCCAGACGGAAAACCTCGCCGTCGCTTCCGCGCAGCAACAGATGGATATTGCCATGAAGTTGTATACGCGTGGACTAGACCCCTACCTGAATGTGATTCAGGCGCAGAGTGTCGTTCTGTCCAGCGAATTAACGGCGGCGAGCCTTGTCACCCGACGCATGACGGCCAGCGTTCTGCTGGTGAAGGCGCTGGGCGGCGGATGGAACCGAAGCCAGCTACCACACGAATGAGCGTTGTTCTTGAAATGGAAACATTCGATGAATGGAAATGAAATCATTCAACCTCTCTGCGACGATGCAAGCGTCGTCAACGACCCAGCTCGTGCTTCCATCGTGGAAATCAAATCCTTGATTGCTTCGATGATGGCCGAAGAGGGAGAACGGAATTCCCCCACGGTCACGGCAGTCGACCGCAATTGCGCGCATGATCGCGTTCGATGGACGATCCTGGAGCGCATTATGGATGGCACCTATCAGCCCGGCGAGCGGCTAAAAGAGCTGACTCTGGCGCGAGAATTCCGCGTGAGCCAGGCTCCGGTGCGCGAAGCCCTGCGCAAACTGGAAGCCATTGGGGTCGTGAAGTCGGAACCGTATCGCGGGGCGCGCGTGCGCGAGCTATCGCCCACAGAGCTGCGCGATGCGTACCAATTGCGCGGCATTCTGGAACATGCGGCGACCGAATTTATCGCCGATTTTCCGGAGGAATCCGTTCAGATATTAGAAAAAGAATACGCTGCAATGCGCGTCGCTGTGCAGGCAGGCAATCTGCAGGACATGGCGTGCCATAATCGTAACTTTCATCGTTGCATTATGGAGCGTTGCCAGAATCAGGAGATACAGCGGGCCTGGAAATCTCTGGGCATCTGTATGCGCGCGCGCTTGAATGTGCAGCGGCGCGTGGACCGGTTGCCGGAAGCGGTCCTTTCGCATCAGCCGATCATCGATGCCTTGCGGATGGGAGATCTGCGGCACGCCGGCCAATTGTTGCGCGAACACTCGTTCGGATTTGTCTCCGACCTGGTCTGATGGAAATTTTCCGGGTCGCGGCGTAGTCTGCCGAACGCGTCGTCAGAAAGTTCGTTGCGGGTCACGAGGTTGCTATAGCGGATTCACAGTTGGTGTAGATGATTGTGGGAGCGAGTCATTCTGAACCCTTCGACTTCGCTCAGGGCAGGCTCCGCACAGCGAATTGAAGAATCCAGACGAGATAGGCTTCGTAAACGCGACCGTCACCCTCTGGATTCTTCGTTGCGCTCAGAAGAATGACCGACTCTCCTTCAACTACAGAATCTGCCAATCCGGTCTAGCCGCGATATCTCACACGGATCGATTTCATCGGACAGCTCGGCGGTCTGATAGGGCAGAAGGGTGTCTCGTTCGGTCTCGGAGCAGTCTTCAGTCTGGGTTTGGCGCTTTCGTAGAGGTTTTTTCGGGCTCGAAGCATGATTTTCCGCATAGCTCCGCCGGATCGCTGGCGGGGCCGAAGTGGAAAAGTCTGTTGGGGTAATCTTTGACGCTCAGCAGCGCAGCGCGTCGCAGGCCTGGGCATAGATGCGCTTCCACGGATAGGTGGAGTTTAGTTCCAGCCACACGCGCCGGGCGCTGATGCGTACCAGGGCGCCGACTTTGAACAGCTTGAGCCGGATCGTATCCACCTGCGCCTGAGCCCACTCGGTGCCCTTGAGCGCCAGCCG
>JAJZCA010000198.1 GCA_021798735.1 Acidobacteriota bacterium
TAAGAAGCGAGAAAAGGTCGTCACTCTTGAGATTGATCGGCGTGGCCGATAGCAAGACAATATGTTCCGTTGCTTCTCGGAGAAACTGCCCAAGCTGATGAGTCGCCGTGTCGGGATTTCTCATGTAGTGCGCTTCGTCGATGATGACGAGATCTAGCAAAGGGTCTTTGCCTGCGGCTTCGCGGAGAATTCTGGCTAGCCGCCGTCGATGCGAGTCTTCCTCGACTTCCTCTTCCCAGTCGAGCGGCGGTCGGATGCCTTGCATGCTTGCGATCATCGCCTGACTTGCCGGGAATTGCGGGTGAGGACGCTCAAGCTCTTTTGCCAAGTCCGCTGCATCGAGTATTTGGGCGTCTACTCCAAACCGATTTCGCAGTTCCAGACGCCACTTTTCGCAAAGCATCTTCGGACAAACAACGAGAAGCCGGCGAGCATCGACACGAGCGCGAAGTTCTGTCCAGATTAGCCCAGCCTCGATTGTCTTTCCCAGGCCCACTTCATCTGCAATCAACAGTCCGCGGGAAGGCGAATCCAGGAAATTAAGCACTGGCTTGTACTGATGAGCGTAGAAGTCTGTGTTCGTAGTGTTCATGCTATACACGAGGTCAGCGAGACCTCCCGACAACTGGATATGTGTCAGACGGCGGCGCAACTCCGCCGCTCTACCGAAACGACCTGTACGAATGGCCTCGTCATCTTCAGGCGGTGCGGATTCAACTAACTCAAGATCATAATCCGCATACCAAGTAGGGCTGCCCAGCCTAACCTGCACCATCTTCACCCCGCCCCTCTCGCGTATACGTCCGGTGCATACTCCCGCTCGCGAAGGATCGCTCTTCAGGCGTACCTGGGTGCCTTCTGAATAGAAATAGTGTGATGAGTTGTCTTGTTCTATCTCTTTGACCATTGCCCGGAAGAATATACCAGCTAAGCTACACCTGCCACAAAATCTTCGAGCCAAACACATCCAGGGAACCCTGAGAGCGACTTTAAGTTCCTGCTCGTTGCAGAGGTTCATCTCGATAAACCATTGTTGGACCTGGCGCGTCATGAAAGTGTGCGGGTCAATGAAGTCCGCCTGGCAACCCTGACGCTTACATTTCATTCAGCGCCGCAAAGCCCTGATGACCAGCGAGCAGAAACATTCCAGATGCTATGGTCATGCGGAAGAATTGGCGGCGCGCTGCTGCTCGGTGCCAAAGGCGCTCCCTTGACCGGAGTGGAGCTCAATGATGTTCGCCTTCACATGATCGTTCCGGACCTGGCGATCAGTGAAAGCGTCGGCGGCAACCTGGACCTGCGCTGGACTGCGCTGACCCCGCGGGATGGCGTCGTCAAAAGCGATATTCCCGCCCTGCTGGCCGAAGACGTGAATGGCCTTCGGCTGAGAAATGTTCAGGTGGATTGGGCCGATGGGATGTCGGATTATTTTTCCGATGGGATACGCGTCGAGAACTTCAAGGATCTCTCGATCGACAGCTATTCCGGACGACAGGCGCAGCCGGACCGAGGAGCGGCGATTGACCTGCGCCACGGAGCCGGGGTGTCGATCACGAACTCGCGAGCCATGCCAGGCACGCGTACCTTTCTGCAACTCGATCAAGTGCAGGATCGGCGTGTTTTTGTGAACTACGATCTGCGAAGCGCTGCCTCAGTGATAACTCCGGCTACCCAGCGATTTGAGACCGAAATCGGCGTCCCCGCAGTGCAACGTAAGTGATGACGGCGCTGCACAATCTTCGCAGCCAGGAGTCATCCTTACTCCCAGCGCAGGGCGGTCATCGGGTCAGTCTTCATGGCGGCGCGCGCGGGAATCAGCGTGGCCGCAATGGCGACAATGCCCAGCAGCAGCGCAACGGAAATATAGCTGGCTGGGTCATGGGGACTGACGGCAAAGAGGAGGCTCTTGAGCACACGCGCGAGTGCGAGAGCGGCAACCAGCCCTGCGGCCCCACCCAGCGCGATCAGGCGCAGGCCCTCGCGTAAAATCAGGCGCAGAATATCCACGCGGTTTGCGCCAAGCGCCATGCGTACGCCAATCTCCTGAGTCCGCTGCACGGCCATGTAGGCGATCGCGCCATACAATCCGATCACCGCCATCGCGAGGCCGGTAAGAGCAAAGAAACCGAGCAGAGCGGTCTCGAAGCGCGGACGGTCAGAGAGCGTGCTCACGGCCCTGGTGAGCGATTCAATCTCTACCGGTGCCACGGGATCTATCTGCGCAATCTTCGACTGCACCCATGGGGCCACGATCGAGGTGGGAAGCGAGGTTTCGATCTCGAGGACGCAGTGGCCGCTCCAGTCTTCGGGGTGGTTGCCGCGAAGGATGTACAACTCGGAGTCCTCGTCGCCCGTCAGCCCGGCATTCCTTACATCCCGCGCCACGCCGACGACGGTGTACTTCGGACCATTCGCGGTGTAGTAGGGGTTGTAAGTTCCGCGCTGTATCGCCTTCCCAATTGGGTCTTCGCCGGGAAAAAGTCGCGCGGCAAGCAGCTTGCTGAGGATGACAAACTTGCCGCTTGCGTTGCGCTCCTCTTCCGTGAAGCCGCGCCCCTCGAGAATAGGAATCTGGAGTACGCGAAAATATCCCGGCGTGACGGAACGAAGAACCACCGTTCCACCGCTTTCCGGCGGGGCTTGCGGCTTGCCGGGCACGGAGAGTTCCGCGTAGCGCATGCCATCGTGCCAGCTATTCCCGTCCGGAGGAATCGAGTCGCTCATTCCCACCGCAGTGACGCCGGGCAGGTGTTCGAGCGCGGTCTCGGCGCGCAGATAGAAGTCCCTATAGGCCGGACCGGTGGAATAGCGATCCCCATCGAGCAGAACGCGCGCGGTCATTACATGACGAGTTTCCATGCCAAGGCTCTGGCCTTCCAGATTGCGAAAGCTCCTGAGCAGCAGGCTCGCCGATGAGAGCAGGACGACGCTGATGGCGATTTGCGCGGCAACCAGAACGCGCCGCAATCGGGCGTGAGCGCCGGAACCATTGGAACGCGCGACCAGCGCGGCGGGCCGGGGCCTTTCGAGCGCAGGCATGATGCCAAACAGGGCGGTCGAAAGCATGGCAAGAAGCATGGTGAATACGACGATGCGCGCGTCCAGACGCGCCTCGGCAAGAAACGGAATGCCGGTGGGAGCAATCGCGAGGAAAATGCGCAGCAGAATCTCCGCGAGTACACCTCCTGCAACTGCGCCGGCAACAGCCAGCAAAAACGCCTCGGTCAGCGTCTGGCGGATCAAGCGGCCACGGCTTGCGCCGAGCGCGGAACGCACCGCCAGTTCGCGTTCCCGCGCCGCGCCACGCGCGGAAAACAGGCTGGCCACGTTGCCGCAGGCAATCAGCAGCACGGCCAACACCGCGCCCAGCAGAATCCACGCCGCGCGATACGCGTCCTGCATCTGGCGGTCGCGAATGGAACGGACGAGAAGATGGACTTCGCTGCGAAATTGCGCGGGAATCCACGACTGTGTGTGCTGGAAAAGAGGCTGCATTTCCGCCTCCGCTTCCTGCACGCTGACGCCTGGCCGAAGTCGCGCAAACGCCCACATCGGGTATCCGATGCCGCTGTTGACGGTATGCTGCGCCGCTATATCCATTCGCGCGGGAAGAACAATATCCGCCGCCTGAAGACGCGGCATTTCAAAGTCTTTGGGAAGCACTCCGACAATGCGAAACTGGTGATCATCGATCAAAAGAAACTTGCCGACAACATCCGAGTTGCGATTGTAACGGCTACGCCACAGCGCATCGGAGATCAACGCTACTCTGGGGCCGTTGGGAAGGTCTTCTTCGGGAAGAAAATTGCGACCGAGGACAGGCGTAATTCCCAGCGTGGGCAGGAAATTCTGCGCCACCCGCGCGCATTGAAGCGATACCGGCCTGGCCTCTGTCAGGATGCATTCGCCGACGCCTTGTTCAAAGGTGAGCGACGAGAAGGGTTTCTGGTTGTCGCGCCACTCATAAAAAAATCCGCCCAGGGTAAACTCCTGGCGTTCGAGCGAATGTACCAGCCCCACCGAGACAAGGCGATCATCCTGCGCATAAGGAAGAGCGCGAAAGAGTATGCGGTCCACAACGCTGAAGACCGCAGTCGTGGCGCCGATGCCCAGTGCGAGGGTGACAATCGCGGTCACAGCAAAGGCGCGGTTGCGACGAAAGCCGCGCAGCGCGTAGCGCACATCGCGCAGCAGGTTTTCGAGGAATGGGATGGTGCTACGTTCGCGGCAAGCCTGCTTGGTCTGTTCCACGCCGCCGAGCTTCAGAATTGCGTCGCGTCGCGCCTGCTGCGGGGTCATGCCAGCGCGCAGGTTGTCTTCGATGTGAAACTGGAGATGACTCTCCATCTCCGCGGCAAGCTCGCGCTCCCGCCGCTGCGAGCGGAAGAGGCCAGCCAACCGAAACATCCATGCGCGCAATCGCTTCATGTTCGATTTCCTCCAGATTCTCTATTCAGCCCGCAGCGCCTGCATGGGATCGGTCGAGGCTGCACGTTTTGCTGGCCACCAGGCGGCAAATAGCCCGGTCAGCAGCAGCACACCGGACATGGCCACTATCGTGAATGAGTCGCGAGGGGCAACTCCAAACAACAGACTGCGCAGTAGCTGCGCTCCGGCAAGCGATGCAGCAATACCGAAAACCATGCCAACGACCACAAGCATGCCTGCCTCTAGCAGCACCATACGCAGAATGTCGTCGCGCTGTGCGCCCAAAGCCATGCGCACGCCAATGTCCTTGGTTTGTCGCGCAACGGTGTAGGACATCACTCCATAAAGCCCTGCGCCACCAAGCACCAGCGAAGTCAGTCCGAAGATCGACAGCAGCATCATCATAAAGCGCTGCCGCGCAACGGATGTTCGGATAACATCCCGCATGGGCTCTACGTTGAGCAGTGGAATGTGCGCGCTGTACATGAATATGCGGCGCGCAGATGTCACGACATTCACCTGTGAGGACTTGGTGCGCACGATCCAACTCGCACCTGCCAATCCAATTCCAATGCCCGTCTGAGCCATACGATCAGGAATTTGCGCCGCAGGAAGATACAAAATTTCGGGTGCAGGTGCGTCCAAACCTTCCTGCTTCGTATCACCTACTACGCCCACGATTTGACGCATGCCATCTTCAAATTCAGGCCCCATCACCGCGCCAATGCGAATGTGCTGGCCTATCGGGTTCTGCTGTTTGAAATAGTCACGCGCAATCTGCTGGTTCACAATTACAACCGGCTCTGACCCATGCGTGTCGGATGTGCGGAATCTTCGTCCCTCCACGAGAGGAATACCAAGCGCATCGAAATAATGGGCGCTGATTGTCAGGTAATCAGCCTCGCCGCCTGAACCCTGCTGTCCAGCAGGCCGACCCATAATGTCGAACGGGAGGTCAGGAACAATTTGTGTCGGAAGGCTCCTCACTGCGGCAGCCGATGCAACACCTGGCAACGCCTCAAGACGAGCCGCCAACGCATCCAAACGTTGTCCCTGCGCAGCGCTTGTCGCTGTCAGGCCATCGTTAAACGCTGTTTTGAATGTGACCACATTTTCTGCGCTGAAGCCGGGAGGTGTGTGAATGAGCTTCCAGAAGCTGGTCAGCAACAGGGCAGCAACTACCAACAACATGAGAGAAATTGCCACCTCGGCAACAACCAATGATTTTTGGGCGAAATTGCGTCCAACAGCTACATGTGCTGAGTTCATCCGCAACGACTCGTTCAGTTGAGTGCGACGACTTTCAAGGGCAGGCACGAGGCTGAAAAGCAATGCGCAGGCGATCGTAAGTGATGCGGCGAATCCCAAGGCAGGTGTACCCATATGCAGCGTGGTGAAGCTTGGTAATTCCAGCGGACTCAGGTGCACCAAGGCTGGCGTCGCCAACCGTGCAAACAGGATTCCCGCCACGCCGCCAAAGATACAAAGGACTGCATTCTCCACCAGAAGTTGACGCAGGATTCTCCAGCCGGAAGCACCCAATGCGACGCGTAGGCTCATTTCATGACGCCGCGCGATAGCGCGTGTCAGCAGCAAGCTGAGAATGTTGGCAGACACAATCAGCAGCACAAGGCCGACCGCGCCCATCAGCATCTCCAACGCAGGCCGCACTTGGCCTACCAGCGAATCATGCAGATCGAGCACGCGCACGGATTCATATTGACCCCAGAGGTCCGGGTACGTGTTCTTGAACTCCAGCAGCACGCGCTTCAGGTCATCCTCAGCCTGCGCCCGTGTCACGCCGGGTTTTATCCGCGCAACGAAGTTGTAGTCGTTGCTGTGGTCCTCCGGGCTTTCTGCGATCTGAAGGGGCGTCCACACGTCCACCTTCGCATCCAGGCGAAACTTCGGATTCGCCACGCCGATGACCGTGTACTCCTCGTTGCCCAGAGTAATTGCCCGTCCAACGATGTTTGGATCTCCGCCAAAGCGTTGCCGCCAGGTCGCATTGCTGAGGACTACAACGCCTGGCGCGTGCGGCACCATGTCCTGTGGCCGGATTCCGTGACCGATCAACGGCTCCATCCCGAACACATGGAAGAAGCCAGAAGTTACCGGGAGAACAGCAAGTGGAATTGCTCCGCTTCCCTGCATCAAGTTCACCTGACCGGGGATGAAGTCGAAAGCAGTTGCGGATTCGAACGTCCGGCTGGCGCGCATCATGAACAGCGCTTTGGTTCCCGAGTAGGCTGGAACCACCTTGTCATGAAGTACGGGATAGAAGCGATTGATGCGCACCAACTGCTGCGGGTTAGGAAACGGCAGCGGCCGCACCAGCACGCCATAAAAAATAAGAAACACAGTCAGATTCGCACCAATGCCCAGTGCCAATGTAAGCACCACAGTCGTCGTAAAACTGGGCGACTTGCGTAGCTGACGCAGCGCGTAGCGAACGTCGCGCAGCAGGTTTTCGAGGAATGGAATGGTGCTGCGTTCGCGGCAAGCCTGCTTGATCTGTTCCACTCCGCCGAGCTTCAGGATCGCGTCGCGTCGCGCCTGCT
>JAJZCA010000199.1 GCA_021798735.1 Acidobacteriota bacterium
CCGTGAGGACAAGTATGAGATGGTTTGGCTGTCGCGCTTTTAGCGCGAGCAGCGCGCGCCCCATCGCCTCATCTCTTGCTCCGGCCGCAGTCCCTGCATAGGGAGCCTCGAATGCAAACACTCGCAAAGCTGGATATTCCTTGCGAAGCGTTCGCAGGGAGATTAGCAGACGAAGCATAGCCTCACTGGCCCTTCCGTCCATCCCTTTTTGCCAACCGGGCAGCTTAAGGAGGTGTTCCTTTGCGGATGAAAGATTTTGTGCTGTCAGGATGTCATCGAGAGATGACTGTTCGCTTGAGGGGCGCTCCAATGCAACGGTCACTTGCTTTCCTCTGGCCAATGCATCGCAGACAAGATTCTCAAAAGCAAAAGGAGTTTCGTTGGAGCCGTGCATCTCGCCAATCAAAACCCAATGAAGGGAGGGGTTCGACCATATTTGATCTGCTCCTGGAACAGGTGAACAGATGGCAAAAGCCGTAACGGTATGCATCGCAATGCCCGCTAGTAGGAACAGCTGAAATGTGGTTTTCACAGCGATTTAAGTATCAGGGCTATGACCATTTGACTTCAAGCGTGAGATTTAGACCCTAAACCATTTTTCTATGCGACGTGTAAGAAAAAGCCTTAAACCTGTCGCACAGATTTTCAAACTTTCGCGTCATCGTTCAAGAAATTTAAGCGAAACCGTACAATGGGACCACTATGTGCGGCATTGTTGGGTATGTGGGGAGCAAAGATCCTGTCCCGGTCATCCTGGAGGGGTTGCGGCGACTGGAATATCGTGGCTACGATTCCGCCGGCATAGCAATTGCCGGCGGTCCCGATGGTCTGCAGCTGCGCCGCGCGCCCAATGCGTTGATCGACGAATCTTTGCCGGTCGTGGTGCTGGCGACGCAAGACAGCAAGGATCCAACCTAGAAATTGCGCAACTGGTCAACCGCGCGGTCTACATTCCGCACGCTCCGGAGCT
This sequence comes from Acidobacteriota bacterium, assembly GCA_021798735.1. Lineage (GTDB taxonomy): Bacteria > Acidobacteriota > Terriglobia > Terriglobales > Acidobacteriaceae > JAKAAZ01. Next base: position 971 of record JAJZCA010000199.1, read on the forward strand.
TCTGCTGCCGATTCTGGAAGTGGTGCCGCTGCAATTGCTTGCCTACCACATTGCGGTGCGGCGCGGATGCGATGTGGACCAACCTCGCAACCTGGCGAAGTCCGTTACGGTGGAATAGGCGCATCCTTGAGTGCCGCCCGGCACGGTCGCCTCGGCTGTGATTCAGGACGCGCCACATAGCCTTGTCACTCCCATTGCAGTCGAACAAGTTCAGTATCTGTAAACTCGGAGCAGAGAGGATCGCACGCTTTGATTCTTGCGCGAAAGGCATTTGCGTTCACCGTGTTGGTTCTGTTCACTGCGACAGCGTCCACGGTGGATGCATACTCAGTGCTGTCCCACGAAGAAACCGTAGATATGGCATGGAGCGGCCACATTGTTCCGCTGCTGCGGGAGCGATATCCAAATGCCACGCCAGATGAGTTGCGCATCGCGCACTCCTATGCGTATGGCGGCTGCATCATTCAGGACCTGGGATATTATCCCTTTGGCAGCAAAGAGTTCAGCGACATGTTGCACTACGTCCGCACGGGGGACTTTGTCAACAATCTGCTAAAGGACGCCACCAACCTGAATGAATATGCCTTTGCCCTGGGGGCGCTGGCGCACTATCGGGGAGACACGATTGGGCACCCTTACGTGGGCCTCGCCACGGCGCGCGAGTATCCAAAATTGAGGATGCGTTTCGGTCCGTTCATCAGCTATTACGACTCCCCCAAAGCTCACATTCGGACAGAATACGGCTTCGATGTCGTCCAGGTTGCGCAAGGCCATTATGTCAACGACGATTACGCCAATTTCATCGGGTTCAACGTGGCAACGCCAGTCTTGGAGCGAGCTTTTAAAGACACGTATGGCATCGAGATGAAGACGGTGCTGAAGCATGAAGGGCTGGCGATCAACACCTATCGATATTCGGTCAGCACTGCCATTCCGGAGATGACGCGTGCGGCTGTGCTGCACTACAGCAAGCAAATCCAGCAGCGGGTGCCGAATTTCGATCGCAGCCATTTCGTGTACCGCGTGAACCGTATGGACTATGAACACGAGTGGGGCAAGCAATATCATAAGCCTGGATTTGGGGCGCATGTAATTGCTTTCATCATCAAGATGACGCCGAAAAAGGGTCCGTTCGCTGCATTGAAATTGCAACTTCCGAGTGCAGTCGATCAGAAGCTGTATCTCAACAGCATGCAATCCACAGTCAACAGCTATGAGAAGGATATAGACGGGTTACGGCGGCAGGCAGTTGCCGGCGGAACCTTACCCCTAAAGGATCTGGACTATGACACCGGGAAGCCAACTCGGCAGGGAGAGTACCCACTGGCGGATAAGAGTTATGCGAAACTACTGGACACGGTCACCCACGACAAGGATGCCCAGGTTTCAAGCGGCCTGCGCGCCAGTCTGCTCGCTTATTACGATGGTTTTCATCTGCGACACAGAAGCCGGTTTTATCCGGCGATTTTTACAAGCCGGAAACAGCGGAAATTGGAACGCGATCTATCGCTGCTGCGTCATGAGGCGGTATCGGCGCCGGCCAGTGCGCACAGTTTATCGGAGCCATCGACGCGCGAAACGGTCCTTCCGCGATAGGATTCTTTACTCGCCACCAACGGTTCTTCACTCGCAATGCGGTAAACTGTTAAGTAGATCAGGATGATCCCCGCAGTCTCCGGCTTTCTAGTCGGACTTGCTCAGTTGGCTCAATACTGGCGTCGTCATCGCCCAGCCTATCTAAAAACCAAGAACAGGAAACTGAATCTATCGTGTCGTCCGTTATCCGTAATATCGCTATCATCGCCCACGTCGATCACGGCAAGACCACTCTTGTCGATGCCATGCTGCGTCAAAGCGGGACTTTCCGCTCCAATGAAGCCGTCGCGGAACGCGTGATGGACTCCAACGATCTGGAGCGTGAGCGCGGAATCACCATTCTGGCGAAGAACACGGCCATCGTCTTCCACGACGCGAAGATCAATATTGTGGACACCCCCGGTCACGCCGACTTTGGCGGTGAAGTGGAACGCGCGCTGAAGATGGTTGACGGCGTGATGCTGCTGGTGGATGCCAGCGAAGGCCCGCTGCCGCAGACGCGGTATGTACTTTCCAAGGCGCTGGAAGCGAAGCTGCCGCCGATCCTGGTCATCAATAAAATCGATCGTCCTGACGCGCGTCCACAAGAGGTGTTGAACGAGGTGTATGACTTGTTCATCGATCTGGATGCAGGCGAAGATCAGTTGGATTTTCCAGTGCTTTACACGAATGCGAAGCTTGGCACCGCGTCAACCGACGCTAAGACTCCGGGCACCGATTTGCAGCCGTTGTTTGAGGCGATCGTTTCGACCATTCCACCTGCCACCGGCGATCCTGACGGCCCGCTGCAGATCCTGGTGACGAACCTCGACTATTCAGACTACCTGGGACGGTTGGCGATTGCGCGCGTCTTTAACGGCACGCTGCATACCGGCGATGAGGTCGCAATCTCCAAGCGCGACGGATCGCTGGAGAAAACGAAGATCACCAAGCTGTTCAGCTTCAGCGGGCTAAAACGCACCGACATTGAGGAAACGACGCTTGGGGACATAGTTGCGGTCGCGGGCATCAGCGGAATTACCATTGGTGAAACCATCACGAGCCTGGAAAATCCAGCGCCGTTGCCGACAATTTCAATCGATGAGCCGACAATTGCGATGCAGTTCTTCGTGAACAATTCTCCATTTGCCGGTCGCGAAGGGCAATATGTCACCTCCCGCAATTTGCGTGAGCGGCTGGAAAAAGAATTGCTGACGAATGTTTCCATTCGCGTGGAAGACGCGGGCAACGCCGACAACTTTAAAGTGCTGGGCAGGGGAGAATTGCAGCTCGCTATTTTGATCGAAATGATGCGTCGCGAAGGGTATGAACTGATGGTCGGACGGCCTGAAATCGTGACCCGAGTTGTCGACGGAAAATTGATGGAGCCGGTCGAACTGCTGACGATCGATATTCCGGAGAACTTTGTCGGAGTTGTGATGGAGCGACTGGGACCGCGCAAGGCTGAAATGGTGAAGATGCATAACCACGGCTACGGACGTGTTCGCCTGGAGTTTCGCATTCCGAGCCGGGGCTTGATTGGGTTGCGCAATGAAATGTTGACGGAAACCCGGGGTACCATCGTCATGAACTCCTTGTTTGACGGCTATATGCCGCACCAGGGAGACATTCCGCAGCGCAGCACGGGCGCTTTGATTGCCGATCGTGCCGGCACAACGACAACTTATGCCCTGGATGGATTGCAGGAACGCGGGGTTTTATTTCTCGGGCCGGGCAATGAAGTGTACGAAGGCATCATTGTTGGCGAACATTCGCGGGACAACGATCTGGACGTGAATGCGGTCCGCGAAAAGAAGCTGACCAACATGCGCGCCTCTTCCGCCGACGATGCAATCCGGCTGGTGCCATTCAAGCCGCAAAACCTGGAGCAGGCGATTGAGTTTATCAATGAGGACGAATTGGTGGAGGTGACGCCAAAGAGTCTGCGCTTGCGCAAGAAAATATTACAGGCCAATCGCCGACCCAAGCGGAACGCGGTGCCCGCCTCAGTCTAGACAGTTCCATGGCAGGTATATCCAGTTGCGGTGAACTTTGCGCGGCTTTTCCATTAGGAAAAGCTGCACAAAGTGATTGATAGCCGGGCCCAGCACGAGGGAACTGCTCTAAAATCGAGGAACGCGCTATGGTGCCCTGGCTAGAGGATGAGCCTCGGTATCGAGGACTCCACAGCTGGGTCAGAGGAAAATGTTGCAACAGGACTTGTTCTCACCGGAAAGCTTGAAACCCGAGGCATCTGCTTTGCCGAAGACGGAAACTTGGTCGGATGCCCCCGCTCCACTGTGGTTGCAACGAGTCTCCCTCGTAATTCTGGTCGTATTTTGCTTCTATGTAGGGTTGCTGGTCTTCCTGCTGCCATGGACGAGATATTGGAATGAGAACCACTATCTGCTGACGTTTTCTCCGATTGGCCGGCTGATGAGTTCCGGCATCACGCGCGGCGTCATTTCCGGGCTGGGCTTGCTGGATGTGTGGATCGGCATATCGGAAATCATCCATTATTATGAGCATCGAGCATGAGTGCGCTAGCCAATGCTTCGCGTATCTTTTGCGCTTTTCCGTATATATTTATCGTTCTACAGGTTCCACACCTTCAGCGCGAGGCGGTAGATGAACAATAGCAAATCCGCACTGCTTTCCTATGAAGATCCGGCATTCATCAACAGTCCAGACGGCCGCATCTTGCGGATCATCGCGGAATACATTAAGCCGTTAGCGCATTTTCGCCGGGAGAGGATTCAGGACACCGTCGTTTTCTTTGGTTCCGCGCGCTTCAACGCGCTGGATGACGCCTCTCGCAGTCTGGAATTGCTGGACGTTTCCGGCTCTGCCAAGACCGCTGGTGTTCAGGAGCAGCCGGCGTCGTTAGAACATGTGGCCAGCGGAGGCGAAAATCAGGGGAGTCGCGCCCACGCGGAAGCTGCGGTGGAGATGGCCCGCTACTATGAGGATGCGCGCAGGCTTGCCTATTTGCTGACGGAATGGTCCATGACGCTCGAATACAAACGGCATCGCTTCGTGGTCACCTCCGGAGGTGGCCCCGGCATCATGGAGGCAGCCAATCGAGGGGCCAGCGAAGCCGGCGGCAAAACCGTCGGACTGAACATTCGGCTGCCGTTTGAGCAGGCGCCCAATCCCTATATCACGCCGTCGCTCAGCCTCGATTTTCATTATTTCTTTATGCGCAAGTTCTGGTTTGCATATCTTGCGAAAGCGCTGGTCGTATTCCCAGGAGGCTTCGGCACGCTGGATGAAATGTTCGAATTGCTGACCCTGGCCCAAACCCACAAGCTAGCGAAGGAGATGACAATTGTGCTCTATGGACCGCAATATTGGAACGAGGTCATCAACCTGGACACCTTGGTAAGAAAGGGAACGATTGGTCCTGACGATTTGAAACTGCTCCATTTTGCGGACACTCCGGAAGAAGCTTTTACGATTTTGAAAGATTCACTGACGCGCAATCACCTGGCGGGGAAGAAACCGGAAGCGGACGTGCCACAAACACCGCTCGACGAGGAGTCGGAAATGTCTTTGCGTCCGGAAATTACCAAAACGCGGCTGTAATCGCGCTTCGAATCGCCTGGCAACAAAAACCGCCCTGGCAAACAAAGAATTTTTCGCGCGCTATGCTCAACGATCGCGGAAACTGTCGCAGAGGAGAAAACCATGGAAATACGAGAGATGTTTCTACCGGAGTTCGACCAGGAAATGAAGAAGACGCGGGCGATTCTGGAACGAGTTCCGGAAGGAAAGCCGGACTTTAAACCTCACGAAAAATCGATGGCTCTGGGCAAGCTTGCCGCACATACGGCGCAGTTGCCGGAGTTTGCAGTACGGATCGTGGAGCTTCCGGAGCTAGACTTTTCAAAATCCGACATGAAGCCGCTGGTGATGGATTCCCGGCAACAACTGCTGACTGCCTTCGACGCTCTTGTTGAAAAGGCGCGAGCTGCGATTGCAAAATCTTCCGACGAGGAATGGCAGACGAAATGGAAGCTCAGCTTCCAGGGGCACACCATCATCGACGAGCCACGTTTCCTGGTCTATCGTGGGATGTTCCTGAACCACATCATTCATCACCGCGCGCAGTTGGGAGTGTATTTGCGTCTGAACGATGTGCCGCTTCCAGGAACCTACGGGCCTTCAGCAGACGACACGATGGGATTCTAGCGCGGGTACCGGATCAGGCATTGAGTTCCGCAGGGATGGCATCTTCGCATTTCACGAAATGCGCGACGAATTTCAAAGATCCAAATTACAAAACGTTGCGAACTTCTCGGGCTTTCGGCACCAGTTCCTGCCCGGGAAGGACAATTTTTGCCTGTACCTTTCGAAAGCCGAAGATGACCGCGACTTGCGGCGCAACATAGCGCGTCACCCACATCACGATAA
>JAJZCA010000200.1 GCA_021798735.1 Acidobacteriota bacterium
GGTCAACAAGGGAATGCTAGACACGAGACATGTTGTCGCTTTGAATCTACTTAAAATTGCATGAACCACCCAGAGACATCGTGAAACGTGAGGGTCTGTAGATGCTGCGCTGGTGTCGTTTTCGTTTGGTTTTCTTCATGGCTTTCGGGATGGCTTCAGCCAATCAGCTTCGCGCTCAAAAGGCCCCTGAAAGCCCTTCGCCCACTGCTCAGGGATCCGCGCTGTTCGTGTCAAACTGCGCAGCCTGCCACGGTTCCGACGGTCGCGGCGGGGAACGCGCACCCGATATAGCAACGGTTTCCGAAATACAGGATTTGCCGAACAGCGATTTGGAGGAAATTATCCGCAATGGGATATCTGGCGCGGGAATGCCGGCATTCAACTCCCTAAGTCCAGAGGATATCAAAGGGGTTGTCGCGTATCTACGGATTTTGCAAGGAATGGGAAGTGTATCTAAGCTACCCGGCAATCCATACGCAGGAGAAGTTCTTTTCTTTGGAAAGGCTCGATGTTCCTCCTGCCACATGGTATATGGCAAAGGAGGATTTATTGCCGCCGACCTAACGCACTATGGAATCGATAAGACAGCAAGCCAAATACGGAACATAATCACAGATCCTGACGAGTATTTGCCATCGTCCAGGCCCGTTACAATTGTCACTCGCGACGGCCAGAAAATCACCGGAATGATCAGAAACAATGACAATTTCAACATAAGTATACAAACGATGGATGGATCGTTCCACTTTTTCCAGAAAGCATATCTAAAACAGATTCATTTTGATTATCACTCCCTGATGCCTGGCAATTACTCCTCTACGTTGAATGATAGGGAAATCAATGATCTTATCAGCTATTTGATGAATGTTGGTGGCGGCGGTACTCATGATCCAGGGCAATCGCATTTGAAATTCAGTGAACCACGGTAGGTACTTGCAGTAGGCATGGTGAAGCCTGAAGTTTCTTGCAGGAGAATTTCATGTCCAGCAAAGAGACACTGGAGCAGTTTGGTTCCCGTTGGGAAGGGCTTGAGGACCCGCGCTGCGGCAATGACGCCTTACATGACTTTCACGAACTGCTGATGATCGCTTTATGCTGCGTGCTTTGCGGTGGGCAGGGTGCGGTGGATATGGCTGTGTTTGCCGAGGCCAAGGGCAGGATCTCGGCGAGGTAATCGCGGACAGGTATCTTAAGCCGGCGGCAGCTTTCGACAACCGACAGGATCGCTGCCACGCGAGGTCCAGCCTGCTTGCTGCCGATGTGGATCCAGTTTTTTCTGCCTGTCGCGCTTCCCTAGACATTCTGCCCATGTCGGTCAGGAGTTTAGAGGTTCACTATCGTTGGCACCCGCTTTTCGGGCGGAAGGTTCACGCGGAGAGCTACGCCAGATATTCCTGGATGTAGGGGTCTTTGGAGCGGAGGAGATCGACGAGGGAGCCGGTGAAGGCGATGCGGCCGTCTTTCAGCACCATGATGGTGGTGTTGGGATCGACGCCGTCGTTCTCGATGCGCTCCATGCGATTTTCTTTCAGGTTGAAGCGGTGGGTAGCGAGGGTGAAGGCGTCCTGCAAGCGATGGGTGACCAGCAGGGCGGTGCTCTCATAGACGTCGCGCTGCTTCATGACCAACTCAATAATAGTGGCGGAGGTGATGGGGTCGAGGCCGCCGGTGGGCGAGTCATAGAGGAAAAGCTGGGGCTGGGTGATGATGGCGCGGGCGATGGCGACGCGGCGGCGCATGCCACCGGAAAGCTCGTCCGGAAATTTTTCGATGGCGTGTTCGAGCTCGACAAATCGCAGACACTCGAGGACACGGCGATTGATGTCTTCCTCATTATCCCCCTGTTCGAGCATGCGATAGGAGACATTGTCGCGGACGGAGAGAGAGTCGAACAGGGCACTCTCTTGGAAGACCATGCCGACGTGGCTGCGCAAATCGAAGAGCGCTTCCTGGGAGAGATTGTTGATATCAAGGCCGAAGAGCTGGATCCGTCCCGCATCGGGCTGGATGAGGCCATTGGCGAGCTTGAGCAGGACGCTTTTTCCGCATCCGGCAGGGCCGAGGATGATGACCATCTCTCCGGAGCGGGCCTGGAAGCTGATGTTGACCAGAACAGAATGGCCGTCGAAGCCGATGGAGACATGTTCAAACGAGACGACGGGCGCATTGGGGTCGCCGATGGTCTGGTCCGGAGATGGGATGGTTTCGGTGGTCGACATAGGTTTGTTTCGGCGTCGCTGTTTTAGCGGCCAAAGATGCTGATGGTTAACCGGCTGATCAGGAAGTCGCTGAAGATGATCAAGACGGAACTGACGACGACGGCCTGGGTGGTGGAGCGTCCGACGCCTTGCGTTCCGCCGCGAGTGGTCATGCCGAAAGAACAGCCCACCGACGCAATAATGAAGCCGAAGATGAGTGGCTTGACCAGGCCTTCCAGGACGTCAGGATACTCGAGCGTCTGGTAGGCCATGTGGAAGTACTGGGAAGCGTTGATGCCCAGGCCGCTGGAGATCCAGCCGCCTCCCGCGACTCCTAAAGCGTCGGAAATGATGGTGAGAAAGACGAGCATGACGACGGTGGAAATGATGCGCGGGGTGACCAGTTTTTTGAGGGGATCGGTGCCGAGGGCGCGCATGGCATCAATCTGTTCGGTCACCTGCATGGAGCCGAGTTCGCTGGCCATGCCGGAAGCGTTGCGGCCGGAGACCATGAGGCCGGTGAGCACGGGGCCGAGTTCCTTGACCATGGACAGGCTGACCAGTTGCCCAGTGACGGCTTTGGCGCCGAACTGCGCCAGGGTGGTGGCGGAATTGAGAGCCAGCACGCCGCCGGTAAAGAAACCGGTGAGGATGACGATGGGGACCGAGCCTACGCCGATGAGATCGGCCTGGGTGTAGAGGTCGACCCAGTAAAACGGGCGACGAAAAACATTCGTGATCGCGGTCCAGGACAGGAGAGAGTACTCCTGCACAGCCAGGACTTTTTCTCGGAGAAACTCGCCAATCTCCATATTGGCATTATGGCATTTGCGGCGCGAATGGCGAAGAGAAGGTGGGATCTTGGGCGAGAACGCCGCACGATATTCCATCGTAGGCAAGTCAAACGGTCGTCGCGGCGATGCATGGGTACCAGCCCTGCGCGAGGCTATGGCATCTGGTTCAGGGTCGCGGTCGCGTGGTCGAGCGCGTGGGTAAGGATCGCCAGCTGATCGGCGGCAAGAGCGGTGTTTTTGGCATCGATAGCTTCATTGACGCCGGGAATGACAACGGCGGCGTAGCCGGTGTACTGCCCGGGAGCGTAGACGGTGTGCTTGAACCAGGGACGATCGGGCAGGCCGCGCGGGTTAAGCAGGTCTTCTTCCACTTTGCGCAGGGTCCGTGTTTCTTGCGCCAGCGGACCGGCGGGGTTACGCTCGGCGGCGAGTGCGTGTTGACCGGCGTCTTGAAAACGATGGGCGGCGGCGATGGCGGGAGCAAAGCCGAGGCTGGGCATACCGGCCTTGGCGGCCTTTTCCTGAGCGGTTTGCAGGTAGCTGAGAACTTCTGCGCCGTAGTCCGCGTAGTCGTAGGGAGGAAGATCGGCGTCGGCCATGTGCAGCGCCTCCAAGCCAAGGATGCGCGCCTGCTGCTGCAGATAGACGAATGTGGGGTCGGCGAACTTGGTGAACCAGGCATAGTTGTCAAAGGCGGAATGATAGACGCCGTAGGGGCCGCTGGAGCCGATGTCGGTGGAGGGAACGCCGAGGTGCTGCAGGAACGGAGTGTAGTCGGAGCCGCTGCCGAGGTCTCCCATGTGAATTCCTTCGACCAGAGGCGCATTGTGCTGGCCTCGATCCATGTGTTCGTCGAGGCTGCGACTGTTTGCGTCGGAGGATTGCTGGTTTTCGAGCCACACGTTGTAGACGGTGCCGCCGAGCGGGCTGGGAACTTCCTTTGTGATGTTGACGACGAATGGTTTGAGCGAGGGCACGGCCTGGGCGTCGAACATGGGGCCGGAGACGGCGACATCGACGTTGAAATACGCGACGGCGTGGGAAAGCATCTCTGCGTGGTTTTCGGCCCACTCGGTGGAGCCGAGAAGACCTTCTTCCTCGCCATCCCAACTGGCGAAGATGAGGGTGCGTTTGGGTTTCCAGCCGCTTTGGAGCAGAGTTCCGATTCCGTGAACGGCTTCCAGCATGGCGGCGGTGCCGCTGTTGGGATCGACCGCACCAAAGACCCAGGCATCGCGATGATTGCCGACGATGACCGGATCATCCGGATACTGCGTGCCGGAAATTTTGCCGATGACGTCCCAGAGGGTGTGCAGCGCGTAGTTCTGTTGCAGTAGCAGGTGGACCTTCACCGGACCGGGGCCTATGTGGTAGGTGAAGGGCAGCGCGCCCTGCCATGCATGAGGAGATTCCGGGCCGCCGAGCGCTTGCAGGATGGGCGCGGCATCGCCGTAGGACAACGGCGTGGAGGGAATTTTCGGTTCGTTGGTAGCGTCGGCCAGCGGGACACGTTTGCCGGCAGGAAGGTCCGGAGTCGAAGCAAAGCCCGGCGTGGTTGGGTCGCCGGGATATTTGAAGAGGTACTGAATCGAACCGCGCTGGACGCCGCTTTCGGGGCGATACGGACCGTCGGGATAAATGTCTCCCTGGAAGTAGCCATCGTCGGCGGGGTCGGAGTAGATGATGACACCGGCGGCACCCTGCTGCTGCGCCAGATAGACTTTGACGCCACGGAAATTTTTTCCGTAGCGGACGATGACGATCTTCCCTTTGACGCTGATGTGTTTGGCGGCGAGCTCGGCGAAATCTTTGGGCGTGCCGTAGTTGGCGTAGACGACTTCTGCGGTGACATCGCCGGAAGGAGAATAGGCGTTGTAGGCGGTCGGGATGCGCTTGTCATCCTGATATGGATCGTCGCTGACATGCTCTGGCGTGGGGCCGGACATGAGTTGCTTGCCGTCGGCGGCGAACGCGGAGACCTGAATTTTTTTGGGAAAATTCATCATCACGCGGTAGGGCACGATTTTGGTTTGGAGACCGGCATCGCGAAATTTCTGCGCGACATATTGGGCGGTCGCATAGTCTTCTTTCGAGCCCGCGATGTGCGGCGCGGCGGTGAGGGTTTTCAATTCTTCGCCGGCGAGGGTGGCGCTGGGGACCCGTAGAAATTCCTGGTCGAGTTTGGCCTGCGCCGCTGCATCGCGAAAGCCGAGCATGGCGGTGGGAGGGACGGTGTTCGCGGGTGTCGTGGATTGTCCGGAGAGGAAGGAGGCAAACAATAGAAATGCCGCGGCGCACAGAGGCAAGGGGGATTCTCCCAGGGAAGTAGAAATTCAAGGATACAGGATGCAGGTGAAGAATCGAGAGAGGCGAGGAATTTCGTGTCCTCGGTGGCGACGTTGATTGAGGCGAGAAGGTCTCTCTACTTTGGGTCGCGAATCAGTTGCTTGAAGTCGCGAATCTCCGCATCGGTAGCTCTACGAAGTCCGTGCCAGTGCGCACAAGCGACAGAGAGATAATTCTGTCCGCAGCCCATCATAACCACGAACCTTCCTTTCTCATAAAACGTCGCGGTTATCTGAGGGGACGGCATTGTGTAGGTTTGAGGCTGAGAAACTCTTCGCCGTGCGTTTACAAACGCGATCAATTGGTGAATGCGTTCCGGATCGGTAATTATTATGTCTGAAGTGGCTCTAGTTCCATCAGCGGTAAAGTGCACAACCACTTGTGTGGCAGCGTTAATAGATGCGCATGTTCGTGATCGATCAGACAAATGATATGCGCCTAATACAAGCACAATCGCAAACAGCGAAATATAAATCCAGCGCAAGTGGGTGCCGTACCCGACGGCGTTGCTGCGAGGTTTCGCAAAGGTTCTCATATCACTGCTACTAATCTTTCAGGCGCTCCAGATGCTGGAAGCCGCCGCTGGCGTAGAAAATGGCGGCGAAGATGGAGAAGTTGTAGCAGGCGTGGACGAGTGCAGAGCAGGCGACGGAGTTGGTGCGCTCGCGGACCCACACCAGCACCAGGCTGACAATGAAGACCAGGGTGAGCGGACCCCAGGCGTGCGCGACCTGTTGCGCGTGCAGGAATGCGAAGGGGAGGCTGGTCAAGAATGCAGCAATGATCCGGCCTGTCCAAGGACGCAGGGAGGGATATAGAAATCCGCGAAAAGCAATCTCCTCGCAGATGGGAGCGATGAAGACACCGAACAGGGCTACCATCCACGCGTCGAGCGCATTCTGGAAAAAGGAATCAACAGGCAATTCTTTGGGGATGGGCAGATAGTTGGAGGCGAGCTGCATGGCGACTCCGATCCCGATGCCGAGCAGGGGGAGCCAGAGCGCATACCGGCGCACCTGAGAAAAATTCCAGTGGATGCCGGCGAGGAACCCGTCGGGCCATACGCGGCCGAAGAGCGCAACGGTGGCAAGCGCGACCGCACTGTAGGAGACGAGCATCATCGGTATGGTGAATCTCGGTTCGTATACCAGCTTTTTCAGGCTGATTCTGCCGAAGAGATGCCAGTGGATCACGACGGCAGCTCCGAAGGCCTGTATAAGCGTGATGAGGATGACCGCAAGGGTGAAAAAAGCCACCATTTCCAGGAAGGCTGGGGTCTCGTTCGCACGCGGCGAGCGGTAGTGTGAGTCGTCGACGGCGGGCGGTAAGACTTCCGGCAATGGATAGGAGTTCCAGCTCATGGTGTCGTGTTCCGAATCTGCAAGTCGCGCATAGGTTCTCGCAAGGCGTCTATAGTTTTATCTTTTTCCGGGCGGAAGCGCGACCATTCTTTGCAGCGAGGAATTCATTTTGCCGCGTTTTTTTCGACGGATCGGACTGTGGGAAGTAACGAAGCAGAAATTTTCCCGTGTAGGACGCGGGATTGGCGGCGACTTGT
>JAJZCA010000201.1 GCA_021798735.1 Acidobacteriota bacterium
CCGATCTCTGCAAACGCGGGGGAATTGGGACCATTGGGACTAACTGGCAGTTTTCCTGCCAAGTTTCCCGAGCCAATCGCGCAGAGGCAACGGCAGTTGGATGAGTTTCGCCGCAGTCGGCCGCATCGGACGAAACTGCCTGAGACGCTGTGGCAGGCTGCGGTGGAGCTGGCCCGGGAGCACGTCTGCATCCTGTCGCTCACCCTCTGCGGCTGGACTATATGCAGTTGAAAAAGCGACTCGACGGAGTTCCGTTGCGCACACTGCAGCCGCTTGAGTTCGAGCAGGTGCGGTGCGGCGCACCGCGCAGGAGCCGTTGTTCAACAGCCTGATGGAGGAACATCGCTATCTCGGCTACGAACAGCCGGTGAGCGAACACCTGAAATATCTGGCGTGGGCAGCAGGCCGTCCCATCGCGTGTCTGGCGTGGTCCTCGGCTCCGCGCCACATCGGTAGCCGCGATCGCTACATCGTCAACTCGTCATCGCTTGAAGGAGCAACGATTGTTCCGCCATGGAAACTGCAGCGACAAGAAACCTCGACGGCATTTGCCTACGATGGGGACAGTTCGTCATCTCGGCGCAAGTAGTAGGGGAAGTTCCGCTATGATGATATTCGGTTGCCGGCAGGAGATTCGTCGCACGCGAAAATTGACAATGGAATTCAACGTCTCGACAATGAACAACGGGCCCACGGCAGCGATAAGTCGCGTCCTGGCACGGCGGATAGCAAAGGAGAATCGTGCGGCGATATAAGAAGCTGAACTTATTTTCGTTTCGAATCTACATAGATATTTTCGCGCCAATTACACTCCTTTTATTTCTATTCGTCGGCATAGGTCTTACTGCGGCTGAATCGCCAAATCGCCAGCACGATCGTCTGTGGATGAATACGTCGCTCACGCCGGAGCGGCGCGCCGACCTGCTACTCCGCGCAATGACTTTAGACGAAAAGATCACGATGGTGCATGGGGTCGATCCACGACCAATCCATGGATATGTAGGATATGTTCCGGGAAATGCCAGGCTATCGATTCCAGTGCTGCGGTTAGCCGATGGCCGCGCCGGAGTGGGAAACGGCGCCAAAGATGTGACGTTGCTGCCCGCGCCAATTGCCGCCGCGGCAAGTTGGGACACGACCCTGCTGCACGCCTTTGGGGAGGTGCTTGGCAATGAGGAATGGGGCAAAGGCACGAATGTCTCGCTGGCGCCGTCGATCGATGTAGTGCGAGTTCCGGAGTGGGGAAGGACGTTTGAGAGCTATGGAGAAGATCCTTACTTCAACGGTCAAATGGCGATTGCAGAAATCCAAGGTATCCAGAGCCAGGGTCCCATTGCAAACGCAAATATGTATCTGACGATGAACCAGGAAAATAACCGTTTCAAAGAAGATTCAGTTGTCGACCGTAGAACTCTGCATGAGATATACCTTCCGCCATTTGAAGCGGCTGTGGAAGAAGGTCATGTGGGGACGGTGATGTGTGCCTATGTTGAGACAAACGGCACTTATTCCTGTGAAAATCCATATCTACTGACTGGACTACTTAAAAAGTATCTGAATTTTCAGGGTTGGGTCATGAGTGATTGGGGTGCAACGCACTCTACCGTTGCTTCTGCAAATGCCGGGCTCGATCAGGAAATGCCCGGCGCGAAATACTATGGCGAACCCTTAAAGACGGCAATTGAGAACGGCCAGGTGAGTCGACCTACTCTCGACGAGCATGTTCGCCGCATTCTCGTCACCATGTTCCGATTTGGATTATTTGACAAGCAGCCGGCAGGTAGCTGGGATGCGTATGTTCGCACTTCTGCGCACGCAGCGTTTTCATTACGAGCGGCGGAGGAAGGCACGGTTTTGCTGAAGAACGCGGACAACTTACTGCCGCTACCAGTAAATGCGTCCATAGCAGTGATTGGCGCTGCGGGCGGCACGAAACCGAAAGCTTCAGGCGGGGGTAGTTCAGGGATGGTTGCTCCATACGTAATCGCTCCCGCGGATGGAATTCGCAAAAGGATTGGCGGTCGCGCGCAGGTGTCGTACGCCGACGGAAGCGATTTGGCCAAGGCGGTAGCAGTTGCGAAAGCCGCGAAGGTTGCGATTGTATTTGTGAATACAGACGACTCAGAAGGGCGAGACCGGCCAAATCTGGAACTACCCAACAATCAAAATGAATTAGTACAAGATGTGGCCGCCGCCAATCCGAATACGATTGTCGTTCTGAATACGGGGGGGGCGGTGTTGATGCCGTGGATCGAGAAGATACGGGGGCTTGTAGAAGCCTGGTATCCGGGCCAGGAGGATGGAACCGCGATTGCGGCGATTCTCTACGGAGATGTCAATCCATCGGGTAAGTTGCCGCTGACTTTTCCTCGTAATGCGACAGAAATACCCACGGGAACTGTCGAGCAATGGCCCGGTGCTCATGGGATTTCCAGTTATAGCGAAAAACTGGATGTAGGGTATCGATGGTACGACGCGCATCGCGTGCAGCCTTTATTCCCGTTTGGCTACGGATTGTCTTACACGACCTTTAAGTTGAGCGGTTTGCAAGTTACACCTACAAGCACCAGCGGGGCTGGTTTGGATAAGAACGTGCGAGCCAGCCTGAAGGTAATGAACACGGGGAAGCGCGCCGGAGCGGAGGTCATTCAGGTATATATAGAGCAACCGGAGAAGAATGGGGAACCGCCTCGGCAATTGCGAGGCTTCACTAAGGTAGATCTGGAAGCTGGCCAGACTAAGTCTGTAAGATTGACCCTGAATCGACGCTCATTTTCAATTTACGATCCAGAACTCCATCAGTGGAAAGTCCCAAGCGGGCGCTACCGGATTATGGTCGGCACATCGTCAAGGGAGTTGCCGTTACAAAGCGATGTCGAAGTTGTAGACAACGAAATTCCTTAATAATGCACTCAGCGTGAGGTGATATGACGACAATACAGTTGGAAATACGGAGCGCCCATACTCGCAACGTTTATGCCTGGTTCTGGAGATGCTTTTGCTGCCTGATTCTGGCTTTTTCTCCGGCCATACCATGCATTGCACAGGCCGCTCCCCCATCGGCAAAAGTCACAATTGACTGGGACAAGACAATTCTAGTGTCACGATCCACTCCAACATTTCAGGTGGTCGTAAATCCAATGCTGAACCGCGGTTCTTCGATACACGATGCTGCGTTCAGCGCGATCCAGCAACTTGGCGCGGAGGATGTCCGATATGTTCCCTGGCTTCCGTATCCGCGGCTGGCCGTTGCGGAACTGGAGCCACCTGCGCCGACGGGCACGTCATGGAATTTCAGCCTGATCGACCCGATGATGGAAGACCTCATGACGGCGACCTCCGGTCACAGTACGATCATCAACTTCAGCACAATTCCGGCTTGGCTGTTCAAGACTCCGCAGCCGATCACCTATCCAAAAGATCCAAATCGAGTTTTCTGGGACTATACGCAGGGCACGGAGTTAGTGGACCCGAGCGGAAAGGCGCTGGGGGATTATTATGCGCGGCTCGTCAGTTGGTATACGCGGGGCGGATTCACAGACGAGAATGGGAAGTTTCACGCGTCGACTTATCATTACACCTTCCCCATTTGGGAGGTATTGAACGAAGTTGATTTCGAACATGACACTACTCCGGAACAATATACAGCTCGATATGATGCGGTGGTGCGTGCCATCCACGCAGTAAGTCCAGACACGAAGTTTATGGGGCTGGCGCTGGCGGCTCCGTCGGATGAGCCGCGTTTTTTCGAGTATTTTCTGAATCATGCTCACCACCAGCCTGGAATTCCGCTCGACTATATTTCGTATCACTTCTACGCTTCGCCAAGGCCGGGGGAAACGATCGACGACTGGCAGTACACTTTCTTCAACCAGGCTGACCGTTTTCTGACGGCAGTGCGATTTATCGATCAAATTCGCGATCGCCTATCGCCGGAAACGAAGACGGACACGGATGAGCTGGGCGTGATTCTGCCGAACGACAATAACCAGGTAGCGGAGGCAAACGGATACGTTCGGTCAATTCCCGCTGAATACTGGAATGCGGCTGGCGCGCTGTATGCATATCTCTATATCAACCTGGCGAAACAGGGAGTCGATATCATCGGAGAATCGCAACTGGTTGGCTATCCATCGCAGTTTCCGAGCGTCAGCATGATCGACTGGGTGAATGGAAAGCCGAATGCGCGCTACTGGGTACTGAAGCTGATCAAGGACAATTTCCATCCGGGCGACAAGATCGTCGAGACTACGGGAGATCCTTCTGGAGGCGTGACGGCGCAGGCTTTCGATACCCCGACGGGACGAAAGCTGTTACTGGTAAATCAGAGGAATAGACGTATCGAAGTTGCGCTTCCGCCGAATGCGGGGCATGTCGAGAGTTCCACGGTAGATGAAGCAAGCGGTGAAGGTGAACCGCGTACTGCGGGAGTAACTGTACCGGCAATTGAGTTAGCTCCGTTTGCGGTGACTGTAGTTCGCTGGACAAAGGAGTAGAGGGCCGATGCAACGGGTTGCGTTTTGTCTGCGATTGAAACCGGGCGCTGCTGAGGCGTATGACAAATCTCACCGTGAAGTGTGGCCGGAGATGCTGGCACTGCTGAAGCGGGCGGGAATTTCGGAGTACTCCATTTTTCGCCGTGGGGAACTGCTGGTTCTTTCGATGCGCGTGGAAGACTTCGACGCGACCTGGGACATGATTGAGCGCGACCCAGTGAATACGCGCTGGCAGAAAGAAATGGCGCAGTATTTTGAGCCAATGGAACCGCTCGCACAGGGAGAACGTTTCCCTATGATGCGAGAAGTATTCTATCTGGCGTAGGTATTGATTTTTATGAATTCGACAGAACATCTGCGAGCCGGATTGTGCGGGATAGGCCTCGAAGCCTACTGGGGGCAATTTGCTGGACTCAGGACAAGGCTGGAAGGTCATGTTGAGGAGGCTGCAAACCGGATACGACGGCCGGGACTTAGCTTAGTCAACCTAGGACTGATTGACACGCCTGTAACCGCGCGCGAGGCTGCCCATCTATTTCGTAGCGCGGATATTGATTTGCTTTTGATCTACGTTACAACGTATGCGGTAAGCAGCATCGTTCTGCCGCTGGTACAGCGCGTTGGCGCGCCTGTGATCGTTTTTAACTTGCAGCCGGATGCCGCGATCGACTATGCCGCATTCAATCGACTGAATGACCGTACGGCAATGACGGGAAGCTGGCTGGAGTATTGTTCGGCCTGTCCGGTCCCGGAGATTGCCAACCTGATGCTGCGGGCGAAAATTCCGTTTCGTCAAGTGACAGGAACCCTGAAGGAAGATCAGACATGGATAGAAATCGGGGAGTGGCTATCCGCCGCCGCTGTGAAGGCTGTGTTGGCCGAAAATCGACTGGGGTTGCTTGGTCATTATTACAACGGAATGTTGGATGTGATGACAGATGCGACGCAAATTGCCATTACATTCGGATGTCACGTGGAAATTTATGAAGTGGACGAGCTGAGTGGGTTGCGCCCAGACGTAGGCGATGAGACTGTTGCAGCACGGGTCAAGGATTTCCGCGAGCATTTTGACGTGCAACCGGATTGCGAAGTAAAGGAGTTAGAAAGAGCCGCGCGTACTTCTGTCGCACTGGACGAATTTGTTGCCAGGCATGATCTACATTCGCTTGCCTACTACTATGAAGGAGCCGGAAACGCCGCCAATCTGGATACGATGAGCTCGATCATTCTGGGAATGTCGATGCTGACGGCA
This sequence comes from Acidobacteriota bacterium, assembly GCA_021798735.1. Lineage (GTDB taxonomy): Bacteria > Acidobacteriota > Terriglobia > Terriglobales > Acidobacteriaceae > JAKAAZ01. Next base: position 5,749 of record JAJZCA010000201.1, read on the forward strand.
CGGCATATTCCGGCTGCAGGGGAATATGAAGTAAAGAATGCGATTGCCATGAAGATCCTGGATAGTTTTGGCGCCGGCGGATCGTTTACCGAGTTTTACGCCGTCGACTATGCGGAGGGCGTGGTGCTGATGGGACATGATGGCCCGGGGCACGCGAGCATTGCGGAAGGAAAGACGAAGGTGCGCCCGTTGCAGGTCTACCACGGGAAGGTGGGCAGCGGGGTTTCGGTAGAAATGTCCGTGCGGCATGGACCAGTCACGCTGCTTTCTGTTGTTGAGGATGAGAAGACGGGATTCAAGTTCGTTGTGGCGGAAGGCGAGTGTGTTGCGGGAGATATTCTTGAGATAGGCAATACAAACAGCCGATATCGCTTCCCGATGGGGGCTCGCGATTTTATAGAGCGCTGGAATGCGCAAGGGCCAGCGCATCATTGTGCGGTGGGGGTGGGGCACCTGGGCGGGCGACTCAAGAAGCTTGCCGATTTACTGGAGATTCATTTCCATCAGGTATGACGGAGGCTTCGTTTCTGAGGAAGTTGCGATTGAGTCGATCGGGAGTCACTCAGGGGGATCTCCCTTTTGGATTAGCCCATGCGCAATATAACATTAAGAATTATGGAGAGCTGGCCGAGTGGTTGATGGCTCCGGTCTTGAAAACCGGCATACCCGAAAGGGTATCGGGGGTTCGAATCCCTCGCTCTCCGCCATTTACTTGTTTTAGGACATTCAAGAAAATCCAAACATCACAGAAAAACCCCGGTGAACACTGGGGTTTTCGTATTTTTACGTCCAAAGCTGCACTATGGAAGCCAGATGCCGCTGGGAGTATTTCTGGGGGTACTTTTGTTTTGACCTGGGGGTATTTTCCCTGAGCGGGGATTTCTGGAGGGGAAATGGCACTGACCTATACGGGAGTTCGCAAGGCCAAAGCAAAGGGCACGGCATACCGTCTGAGCGACGGCGGCGGTCTGTATCTCTGGATCACGCCAGCAGGGGGCAAGCTCTGGCGCTGGAAATACCGGCATGAATGCAAAGAGAAGCTCATGTCCTTTGGCAAGTATCCAGATGTGCCCTTGTCGC
>JAJZCA010000202.1 GCA_021798735.1 Acidobacteriota bacterium
AGATGGTCGCGACGACCAAAAATGGCAAAGGCAAAATGCCTGCGTATTCCGGCAAACTGACCGGTGCGCAGATCAATGAAGTCGTCGCCTATATTCATACCCTGCAGAAGAAGTAGTTGCGGGCAGTAATACGCAGCGAACTGCTGGGAAAGTTCACGAGGGCTTCCGACAACAACAGGGCCCTCGGTTGCAAGCAACAACCGATCTACTGTGGAAGCTTATGGGGAAGAGTCATGCGACATGATCTTCCCCATAAATTTTCCCTAAAAATTCGCTCTACGGCGCGGACTCGGCAGCCGTCTCTGCCTGCAATTCGAAGAGCAACAAAGAGCGGGCCGTGACGCCGTAAGACTCGCCGGTCGCGAACGCTTTCTTCTCGAACGATTTTTCTGCGGTGTCCTCGATATTGGTGTCGATGAGAAGCGTCCATGCGTTGCCGCCGGGATGTTTCGGCAGGGTGAACGTCACCAGGTCGAAATGACCGTTGATCACCATCAGCATAGTGGCTTCATGTCCGCGCTGGTGAATGCCGGTCGTCTGGGCGCGGCCGTCCATCAGCATCCCAAAGCAGCGCATGGCGTCATCGCCCCAATTGGCACTTTCCATCTCAGCGCCATTGGCATTGATCCATGTCACATCTTTCACGCCCAGTTCCTGGTTGTACTCGCCGATGAGGAACAAATTGCGGCGAAAGATTGGGTATTGGTGGCGCAGAGAGGTAAGCTTTCGGACAAATTCAACCTGAGCCTTGTTTTTCTGCAGCAGGCTCCAGTCCACCCAACTGATGTCGTTGTCCTGGCAATAGGCATTGTTGTTGCCCTGCTGCGTCCGAGCAAATTCATCGCCGGCGACCATCATGGGAGTTCCCTGAGAGAGCAGTAGCGTGGCCAGCATATTTCGCATTTGGCGGCGTCGAAGCCGGTCGATCTCAGGGTCGTCGGTTGGACCTTCAACACCGCAATTCCAGGAAGTCGTGTTGGAATTTCCGTCCTGGTTTCCTTCTCCGTTCGCTTCATTGTGTTTTTCGTTGTAGGAGACAAGGTCGTTCAGCGTAAAGCCGTCATGGGCGGTAATGAAATTGATGCTCGCCCACGGCCTGCGACCCTGTTGATTGAAGATGGCGCCGGACGCGCAGAGACGTTGTGTCAATGCCGCGGCGGATTGACCTCCTTTCCAGAAACCACGCACGTCGTCGCGAAACTTATCGTTCCACTCCGCCCAGCCGGGTGGAAATTCACCTACCTGATAGCCGCCGGGACCGCAGTCCCATGGCTCGACAATCAGTTTCACCGTGTTCAACACGGGATCCTGACTGCACGCTTTGAGAAATCCGCTTTGGTTATCGAAGCCATTGGGTTCGCGGGCCAGGATCGTACCCAGGTCGAAGCGAAATCCATCCACCTGCACCTCTTCCACCCAATAGCGCAGACTATCGGTGACCATCTGAATCACGCGGGCATGGCTCAGGTTGACGGTATTTCCAGCGCCAGTGTCATTGATGTAGTAGCGAGGATTGTCCGGCATCAGCCGGTAATAGCTGGCATTGTCAATGCCCTTGAATGACAGTGTCGGTCCACGCTCATTGCCTTCCGCGGTATGGTTGTAGACCACGTCGAGTATGACTTCGAGGCCGGCCTGGTGAGTCTGGGCCACCATTTCTTTTAATTCGCGCAACGTCTGCGCACGGTCGGAAGCATATCTTGGATCTGGCGCGAAATAACCAATGCTGTTATATCCCCAGTAATTCGTCAGTCCCCGATCCAGCAAATGACTATCGTTAATAAAGGCATGGATCGGAAGCAATTCAATCGACGTGACGCCGAGGGACTTGATGTAGTTCAGTATCGCCGGCTGCGCAAGCCCGCAATAGGTACCACGAAGGTTTTCCGGTACAGCGGGATGCTTTTTCGTATAGCCACGCACATGCATTTCATAAATGATCGTGTCATTGAAAGGGACGGCCAACTGTCTCTGGCTTCCTCTTCGTACCCGTCCGGGAGATCCCCTCCAATCGAAATTCGGATCGACGACAACACACTTGGGCACGAAGGGCGCGCTATCGCGCTCATCAAATGTCAGGTCGTCCATCGACTCCATCTTGTATCCGAAGACTGCAGGATCCCACTTCAGTTCGCCGATGTATGCGATCGCGTATGGATCGAGCAATAATTTGTTCGGATTGAATCGATGCCCGTTTTCCGGCTCGTACGGACCATAGACGCGATATCCATAGACGGTGCCCGGACCAACCTCCGGCAAGTAGCCGTGCCAAATCTGGTTGGTGCATTCGGGCAATTCGATGCGTTCGCGTTCCTGTTCACCTTTGTTGTCGAAAATACAAACTTCCACCTTGGTTGCGTGGGCGGAAAATATCGCGAAATTTGTTCCACTGCCATCCCAGGAAGCTCCGCGGGGATACGGCAAGCCCTCGCAAATTGTGTTCGTCGGTGTTTCGGTCATCCAGTCGCTCATTCCTTTCTTTAAGATGATTCATTGCAAACGCAAACGCCTGTAGATGGTGCGATCCAGACAGTTAGATGCGCCATCCAGAAAATGGCCGGACAGATTTCTTCCTGTCGGGTTCGAAAGGGTTTTACGCCCGACCAAAAATTCTCTCTATTGTTGCATGAAGCATCGCTGAGTTACGCCCAAAAGAAAAGACCTGGAAGCCCATACAGACATCGTTGGAACTCCCAGGCCCTGATTATTGCGTGAAAATTCTTCGATCGAACTCAGCTAGATTTGTTTCACCCTTCCCCGCGTAACCAGCCGCAACAGCAGGGTAAGAAGTACTGCTCCTCCAACAGCCACAACGATGGTATAGATGAACCCACCATGGCCGACAAATCCCAGGGTTCGCATGATAAAGCCGCCGACGATGGCGCCAATAATACCGATCACCATGTCCATGAATACGCCATAGCCACCGCCGCTCACGATCTTGCCCGTGATCCAGCCCGCGATAATCCCAACGATGATCCACCAGAGTATGAACATTATCGATTCCTCGTTCTAACGGACTTTTGCAGGCGCCTGCGACCTCAGTCTGCAATGTAGGGATAAATCTAGCAGGATCAAGGAACCTTGGCACGTCTAAATCCTCTGAAAAGCACGCCGAATTCGATTGAATTCGATTTCATATTTCAGCAACAGTTCATGGCCGAGCGCATTGCAGTGGAGCATGCGCGGGAGTGGATTCCAATCCGACAAGCAACTTTTGCCGTACCTATATTGTCAGGGAATGCAGTCCATTTGCGTTGATAAGGAAAAACCGTGTACGGTTGTATGTCGACCGCGCGTGCAGACGCCCGAGTCAATTTTTTCCATCGAGCTATTCCATTGCCTGAGATGCCACCGCAAGACGGCACACTGACGGACCAGCAACTGACGGACCGGCAGTTGATAGACCAACTGCGGCGACGACAGCCCGATGCTCTGTCGCGTATGTACGATCAGTACTCGACCATGGTGTATTCCGTCGCCTTGCGTGTGCTGCGCGACGGTGCAGCGGCGGAAGACGTAATGCAAGAGGTGTTTTTGAAGTTGTGGCAGCAGCCGGAGACATTCGCAGACCATCGCGGAAGCCTTGGCGGATGGCTTGCGGTGGTGACGCGCAATCGAGCTATCGATCGCATTCGTGGCAGCCGAAGATTTGAGAATGTAGAAGATCTGCACTTGGCTAATACCGTGGACATGGGAACCGAGGCCGAGCGCAACATGATGCTTGCCAAAGTTCGGGCGGTGATGGAAACCATGCCAGCGGACCAGCAAAGAGCGCTGGAAATGGCTTTTTTTGAAGGGCAAACGCACACAGAGATCGCAGCGCAGACCGGGCAGCCATTGGGAACAATCAAGACGCGCATACGATCGGCATTGATCTCAATACGAAAGGCTTTGGAAGTCTCCGGATGACGCCCGATCTCCATCCCGGTATGGATGAACTGATCCTCTTCTGCATGGGCACGCCTGGCGGCGCGCCTGAAACAAAGGAGGATGCTGCTGCGGTTGAGCGTGTGCGTCTGCATTTGCCGCAGTGCCCCAAGTGCAGCGCACAGGCTGCGCTGTTACGTACCGATATGGCCTTGGTCGCCATGTCGGTTCCGCAGATTGCTCCTCCAGCGGCGGCCAAGGAACGTCTTTTTCAAGCGGCGGGCATTCATCCTGTCGCCACTGCGGGCAAGTCGGCCTCGATCAAGAATTTTCCAGCGCCGGTTCGGAACGGATCGACTCCGGGTGAAATGCCTCCGGCCCGCGCTCGGCGAGCGAACCCAGCACTGATCTGGGGTGGTTGGGCGGCGGCGGCGGTCTGCTTCTTCTACGCTGTCCACATTCACGAAGCAAACCAGGGCATGCAACAGCGCCTGGCGATGGAAACGGCGGAACTGAACCAAACGAATGCCGCCGCTTCCCGCGCCCGCGAAGTGGTTGAGGTTTTGACCTCCCCGCAGTCGCAACGCGTGACACTGGTCAGCGCCCACGCCCAACCGGAGCCGACAGGACATGCCGTATATCTGAAGGACCGGGGGGCCCTGGTGTTTACCGCCAGCAACCTGGTTTCGTTACCGCAAAACAAAACCTATGAGTTATGGGTGATTCCAGTGAATGGCGCACCGATTCCGGCAGGAACATTTCAGCCGGATGCGCGGGGCATGGCGAGCGTTTTGTTGCCGAACCTGCCGAAGGGAGTCCAGGCAAAGGCGTTCGGCGTAACCATGGAGAATGCCGGCGGATCGACGACTCCGACGCTGCCGATTCTGCTGGCTGGCGGCTAGGGCGCAGCCGCATACCTTCAGGCGAAGCCAACACCGCTGGGTGGGGGGTTGGTGAGATTTCGACTATGCTTCGCTTGCTCTGTTCCGATGTTTCACATGGGTCCAGAGAAACCAGGCCAAAGCTGCGAACAACAGCAGAAGAACCACGGCGTCCGATCGATGAAGAATTTGCTTCAGCCGGGGATCAGTGTCCCATGCGTTGCCCAGCTTCATTCCGACATACGCCAGCACAAAACACCACGGCCAGGAACCTATGAATGTATAGACGTGGAACCTGAGCTGAGGCATACGGGCAATTCCGGCCGGTAGCGCGATAAAGGTACGCACGACCGGCAACAGACGCGCCACCAGAACTGTAATCGTGCCGAAGCGTTCAAAAAATCTAGTGGTGCGATCGAGATCGCGATGGTCCAAAAGAATGTAGGAACCGTATTTTTCCACCAGAGGACGGCCACCGAACGCTCCAATCCAGTAGGCAACCGCAGAGCCGAGATTGCAACCGATGGCTCCGGCCGTTGCCACCCAGAACAAACTGAACCGGCCCGTGTACACCAGGTATCCGGCGAATGGCATGATAATTTCCGACGGCAGCGGAATGCAGACCGACTCGATGGCCATCAACAGGGCAACGCCTGGATAGCCGATGTGGGAGATGATGGCGGTAACCCAGGGAACAAGGAAGGTAAGGATTTTTTCTGTCATCGAGCTTTTGGATGCGATCTTTCAGCAGTATAGCGGGCCACACCGACATTTCCGGGGAATGTGACCGCGGACAGGAACGGAGTCGGTTTTTTGCTAGCATGAAGGCTGGTACCCAGGAGAACTCGATGACGAACGCCGCCACCACAGAAATTGCGACCGGAACGGCCCACGCCGCTGACATACAGACTGCGCCCGCGAAAGATGCTCCCAAGGAAAAGGAGCTGAAGCGGCAGATTGTCTCCTTCCAATTCTTTAAAGTGATGCCGGAATGGCGACGCCTGCCCGCCGAAGAACGCGTCGCGCATAAACACGCTGTGGCTGCGGTGCTGGAACGCTGGAACCAGGCAGACAGAATGCTGGCGCTGACCTATTCCACCGTGGGCACGCGCAGCGAATGCGACCTGATGCTATGGCGGATCTGCACGACGGTGGATGACCTGAATTTGATGACGGCAGAGTTGATGGCCACGCCCATGGGCGGCTACCTTGAAACCGCGTTCAGCTATCTGGCAATGACGAAACGGTCGCAATATCTGATTGGTCATGAGCACGAAGGACAGGCGGATTCGCGCGGATTTTTGCGTCCGGGACGGCAGAAATATATCTTTGTCTATCCATTCTGGAAGACGCGTGCCTGGTATCTGCTGCCCAAGGATGAGCGGCAGCGGCTGATGACGGAGCATATTCGCGTCGGGCATTTGTATCCACGCGTGAAGTTGAACACCACGTATTCCTTTGGCCTGGACGACCAGGAATTTGTGGTGGCGTTTGAGACGAATTATCCGGAAGATTTTCTCGATCTGGTGGAGCAGCTTCGAGGCACGGAAATCAGCGCCTATACGTTGAAGGATTATCCCATCTTTACCTGCGTACGCATGACGGCGCAGGAGATGCTGGATCGGGTTGGATAAACCAGTGCCGACCGCGCGTCTGCAGAAAAAGTCGGCTTCAAAGAAGAATGTATCGCGCGCGAAGGCAGCGCCGGTGCGGGCTGCCGCGAAGGCGGCTTCGGAGCGCGGCGCGGTCAAGACTGTGAAGAAGAAATCTCTTGCCGCTCCGACGAATCCCCAGCGGGTGGAAACTGTTCTGCAAAGGCTGGCGGAGCATTATCCGAACGCGGTATGCGCGCTGCACCATAGGAATGCGTGGGAGCTGTTGGTGGCGACCATTCTCTCCGCGCAGTGTACGGATGTTCGCGTGAATATGGTAACGCCGGCGTTGTTCCAGCGCTTCCCTACTCCGCAGGCGATGGCGAAGGCCCCGCAGGCGGAAATGGAAGAGTTGGTCCGCACCACTGGATTTTTCCGTAATAAGA
>JAJZCA010000203.1 GCA_021798735.1 Acidobacteriota bacterium
AGGTCGCGCCGTGTGACTGCTAGAATTTCATCCAAATGCGTGGCCATAGGCAATCGCTAACCTGAACCTCTAGTATAGCGAGCTGCGGAAGAGCTTCCCTATCTTGCATCCATCTCCAACGCGCCTAGAGGCACTATGCCGGCGGCGCTGGACGTGCTATCGCATCGCCCAGACCGTGGAACAGACGATGGGCGCGGTGGAATTGGCCGGTTCTTTGGGTGGAGGCTGGGATACCTCGCAACTGCCGACACCGGCCCAAGTGGCCAAGGGGCTGGCAAAGCGGAAACAACGGTTCAACTCAACGGTAAAACTCGGCGAACAACAATTACAGTGGAAGGAACAGAAAAAGTTCGCTGAGGATCATCCATGGAGAACAAAAACAGCGCTGCGGCAGGCAGCACTACTCGTTTGCGCCGCAGCCTCACTCTGTGGGACTTGGTTCTTTACGGCGTCATTGTGGTGCAGCCCGTCGCCCCAATGTCCGTGTTCGGAGTGTTGAGCGACCGCAGTCACGGGCACGTCGTCACCACAATCCTGATCGCGATGGTGGCCATGCTGTTTACGGCCATCAGCTATGGCAGAATGGCACGCGTGTATCCGAGCGCCGGATCTGCATTCACGTACGTCGGCCAGGAAATCAATCCAGCGCTGGGCTACATCACCGGCTGGGGCATGGTGATGGATTACCTGCTGAATCCGATGATCTGTATTATCTGGTGCAGCCAGCAGGCGCATGTTTTTGCGCCACACGTTGCATACTGGGCATGGGCGATTTGCTTTGCGGCCATCTTTACCGGATTGAATATCCAGGGGATCAAGAGTTCCGCTCGGGTAAATTTTGGCCTGGCGGTGGCGATGGGCGTGGTGATCGCAATCTTTTTCGTGGTTGCGGCGCACTATATTTTCGGTCATCCCCACGACGGCGCCGATTTCTTCCTGCGCCCCTTCTACGACCCGAATACATGGGACACAAAAGCAATTCTGGGTGGGACGTCTATCGCGGTGCTGACGTACATAGGTTTCGACGGGATTTCGACGCTGTCAGAAGAAGTCGAAAACCCGCGACGAAATATTCTTTTGGCAACAGTGCTGACCTGCCTGGTGATTGGCATCCTTTCGGCCGTGGAAGTGTATGCGGCGCAGTTGATCTGGCCGGCATCGCAAGCTTTCCCCAACGTGGATACGGCGTTCGTCCATGTCGCTGCGCGCGCCTGGCATCCCATGTTCATCATTGTCGGAATTACACTGCTGGTGGCCAACTTCGGCTCCGGCATGGGAGCGCAACTGGGCGCGGCACGACTGCTGTATGGGATGGGCAGAAGCGAAGCGCTGCCGAAATCTTTCTTTGGCAAGGTGGATCCAAAGCGGCGCGTACCGCGCAATAATGTGATTTTTGTAGGCCTGATTGCGCTGGCCGGGGCCTTCATCATGAGCTATCAATTGGGTGCGGAAATGCTGAACTTTGGCGCGCTGATCGCATTTATGGGCGTCAACGCCGCAGCCTTCGTTCACTACTTCGTTCGCGCATCAGAAAAAAGGATCACTCACTTCATCCCGCCGGTTGCGGGATTTTGCATCTGCCTGCTACTGTGGCTGAACCTGAGCCATGCGGCAATAGTGGCAGGCGTCATCTGGATGGCTGCCGGAATCAGCTTTGGCGCATGGAAAACGCATGGATTCCGCAAAAACCTGATCAACTTCGAGCTACCTGCGGAAGACGCCTAGGATTACTATGCTGTTGTGGCGCTCGTTCGCGGGTGCGCAGTATGGAGACTTTAAAATGCGAAACACGATTGCCTGCTCACTGCTTGCATCCGCTCTTCTGACAACCGCTCTCTGCGTTTCGCCAAGCCTTTTGGCTCAGGGCAGAGGCGATTCACAAGACGCACAGATTGCTAAAAACAACGCGTTGGAAAAAGAATTGGAATCGGTAGCCATCATCGACCGCAAGGTCATGATTCCGATGAGCGACGGCAAACTGATGGCGGCCGACATTTATCGTCCGAAAGATGAATCGAAGAAGTACGGGACCGTCTTTGTACGGACACCCTACAACTTCAACTACTGGAGTATCGCGCTGGGAGCGCCGCGCAATATGGGCGCCGAACTGAACGCCGTGAAGCGCGGCTATGCCTATGTTGAGATCAACGAGCGCGGCCAGTTTTTTTCCCAGGGAAACTACGACATACTTGGGCCGCCGCTCAGTGACGGGTACGACGAATTTTCCTGGATTGCGAAGCAGCCGTGGTCGAACGGCAAAGTTGGCACCATCGGATGCTCTTCAACAGCGGAATGGCAGCTTGCCGTAACGGCCATGGGGAATCCGGCCGATGCAGCCTTTGTCCCGATGGGATTTGGCGCCGGCGTGGGTCGGGTTGGGCCCTATTACGAGCAGGGAAACTGGTATCGCGGCGGCGCGGTGCAGATGCTGTTTATCGATTGGCTGTATGGAGTACAGAATTCGGTGCGTCCGATGTTCCCAGGAGACACCTCGCAGGCAGACCTGATCAAGGAGTCCAGGGCCTTCGATCTTGCACCGCATTTCCCGCCCGTGGATTGGTCGAAGGCGCTGTGGCACCTTCCGGAGATGGACATCATCAAAGCGGTGCATGGGCCGAAAGGAATTTTTGCCGATGCCATGCCTGGGATCGCGACGGGGGGGGCCATGATTGAGCGTGCGCCCAACGATCCTGCCTGGTACAAAGGCGGCCTGTGGAACGACAGCATGAAGATCAATGTGCCCGGCTTCTGGTGGATGTCGTGGTACGACGTATCGATCGGACCCAATCTGGCCGCCTACAACTTTGTTCGCAAAACTGCCCGTCCGGACATTGCGAACGAGCAATATGCGGTGATTGCGCCGACCGGACATTGCGGCTATTGGCGGGCCACCGACCATACGGTGATTGGCGAACGCGACATGGGCGACGCCCGAATCGATGTGGACGCGCTCACCTATGGCTGGTTTGATCACTTCCTGAAGGGAGAGGACAACCACGTTCTGGAAACGATGCCCAAGGTTCGCTACTTCGTGATGGGAGAGAACCGCTGGGAGACATCGAACACCTGGCCCCCGGAAAGCGCGCAGCCGATCAACTTCTATCTTTCGAGCGCGGGCAAAGCCAACAGTCTGTACGGAGACGGTTCCTTGGCTGCGGCCCCTCCAAAGCGGGACATCGGCGACCAGTTTACCTACGACCCGATGAACCCTGTGCCCACGCACGGCGGCAATGTTTGCTGCGAAGGGAATGCTGTACACCCGGGCGCGTACGACCAGCGCGCGATGGAAACTCGCAACGACATCCTGGTCTATACCACCGATCCCTTCAAGGAAGGGACAGAGGTCAGCGGCCCCATCAACATTACGCTCTACGTATCTTCCGACGCGAAAGACACGGACTTTACGGTGAAGCTGATCGATGTCGATCCCAACGGCCCCGCTTATAACCTGGATGAAAATATTCAGCGCATGCGCTATCGCGACGGATACGACAAGCCATTGGCCTGGATGGAGCCGGGCAAAGTCTACAAGGTGACATTTCAGCCGATGCAGACCAGCGACTACATCGCTGCCGGCCATTCCCTGCGCATTGAGGTGTCAAGCAGCAACTTCCCGCGTTTCGATCGGAATTTGAACACCGGCGGGAATAATTACGATGAAACGAAGGGTGTCGTAGCCCATAATGAGGTGCATCATTCGATCCAGTATCCATCGGAGATGACGATCACAGTGGTGCCACATCCTCATCCGATGAACTAAGGCGAACAAACCGCCTGCGAAAAATAGTGGAGCAAGATGGAGGAGAGGCTTCGGCGCGCTCCTTCTGGACATTGCGTCAAAAATTCATCAGGAAAGGCCACTCATGAAACACCTGATCTCTGGCTTCAATTTCAGCAGTGTGCGGCTCTCGGTCCTTATTCTTCTCATCTCTTCCGCGGGGCTTGCCACTGCCGAGGTACGTTTACCGTCAATTTTTGCCGACCATATGGTGGTGCAAAGGAATCTTCCCGTCCATGTGTGGGGAGCGGCGACTCCAGATGAAACTGTGTCGGTTACATTTCGGGGAGAGTCGCAAAGCGCAACGACAGACTCCCTGGGACGGTGGAGCGTCTATCTGAAACCGGGTAAAGCAGGAGGCCCGTTTTCGATGGAGGTGCGCGGTACCAACACCATCACGCTTGAGGATGTGCTGGTTGGCGACGTATGGGTCGCCTCGGGCCAGTCCAATATGGAATTCCCCATGGCCGAGGGAATGAACCGCGGAGTGAACAACGAGAAAGCTGAAATTGCCGCCGCGAATTATCCCCGGATTCGCCTGCTGGATATTGAACCGCGGTCTTCCGACTATCCGCTGACCGATGAAGCAATCCGCCACGCATGGAGCGTTTGTACGCCGGCGTCGGTGGCCCAGTTCTCTGCAGTAGGATATCTGTTTGCGAGAGACCTGCAGCAGCACCAAGATGTCCCCATTGGCGTGATCGACGATACCTGGGGCGGGACAGTTGCCGAAGCGTGGACCAGCCTGGATGCGCTCTCCGCGAATGCCTCGCTGATGCCCGTATTTGCGTGGCGAGCCAAACTGATGGACGCGTTGTCGACCACTCTTCTGCAACAAAAGAAGGAGCAGCAGGAGATTGAGAGCGCGAAAGCCGCCGGAAAGCCTATCCCGGAATTTCCCTGGCATCCGGACCCGGATTCATGGAAGCCGGCAGGGCTGTATAACGCAATGATCGCACCCATAACTCCATTCGCAATCAAAGGAGTGATCTGGTATCAAGGCGAATCGAATGGGGACCTAGAAGCCGTTCCTGTTTATGGAGAACTATTCCAGGCGATGATTCAAGACTGGAGAAATCACTGGGCGCAAGGAGCGTTTCCGTTCCTCTTCGTGCAACTGCCAAACTGGAATCCCGGTTCTACGTGGCCTGAACTTCGCGAGCAGCAAACCGAAGCGTTGAGCCTAAAGAATACGGGCATGGCGGTCACGATCGACGTTGGCGATCCGAACAATATCCATCCCAAGGACAAGCAGGATGTTGCGGCTCGCTTAGCTCTGGCGGCACGCGCGATCGCCTACGGGGAACCAATCGAATCCTCAGGCCCGATCTTTCGTCAGGTGACGGAAGAGGGCCGCAGCTTGCGCGTGTGGTTCAATCACACTGAAGGCGGCCTGAATAGCAAGAACGGAACGCTGCGCGGATTTGAGATCGTCGGCGCTGACCAGAAGTACTTTCCTGGCCAGGCGACGATCGATGGCAACACCGTCGTTGTGTCGAGCCCCTCTGTCGCAGCGCCGGTTGCGGTGCGATACGGTTGGGCAGCCAATCCCGACTGCAATCTCTACAACGGCGCGAATCTGCCGGCTTCTCCATTCCAGGCAAAAGTATTCAACACCAACTAGAAAGTCTGGGACGCAGAGAATTTCGCAAGTTTGCGAACAGAAAAATGCAGACTGGCTACTGACCCTTGAGTCGAAACAGCAGTTGATTGGTGATCGCCTGCTGGTCTGGTTTGGGAGTGACCCAATCGCTTTCCAGCGTTCCGTCCGGCGCCTCGCCCGGCAAATATCCCCAGACCCACCAACTGCTGCTGACGGGTTGCTGGTTGCCGGTGAAGACCGGGCCTCCCTGTGGACCATCTTTCCCGTTCAGATAATCCACCACGGTCTGCGCCCAGGTTCTCTCTTCCGGCGTATCTAAGCTGGATCCCAACTCGCCGACCCAAACGGGCGCGATGTTTTTCGTGTAGAGATATCCCCAATCTCGATTCATGTGCGCGATCAGTGTCGCCGGATGTTCATTGGCCTTGAAGTCATCAATTGCCGTTCCGTACTCGTGCACGGAGTAGACCACTTGGTGCTTCCGGATCAGCACCACCGGCTTTGCCGGAACTCCATCGATCCCGCCAACAGGTGAGAGGTCAGCCTCCGGGCCCACGCCGGCGATTCCGTTGCCGGTATTGCTGTACGCTTGTGGACCCTCACAGATGATGAGCCAATGCTTGTTCAATTTGAGCAGCGCGTTTCCGACAGTGGTGTACATCTGCCAAATGTCCGTCGGGCCACCCTGACCCCAGTTCAGAGACACTCCATTTTTTCCATGGCTCAAGGATTCGTTGTCGAGATCGAAACCAATCACCGTCGGATTGTCTTTGTATCGAGCTGCCAGCGCGAGCGTGTCCGACTGGAACTGTGCCGCGGTGATCGCTCCAACATTTCCGGCGCCATCCGTTCCGTCGGTGCCTGGCCCTTTATCGAACCAAAGACCATTGGGTTGTTGGCCGCCACCGCCATCATTGGTATGGTGATCGAGAATGATGCGCAATCCAATCACGCCGGCATAGTCCACGATCTTGTCGAGCACCTGAATGCTGGTCAGCCCCCTCAAGTCCGGATTCAGCGTGTAATTGATCTTTCCAGGGGCGGGCGACTGCTTCAACAACAGGTCACACCATGGGATACGAAGGGTGTTGAATCCGTCGGCAACAATCGCATCCATCGTCTTCTTGTAGTTGATCGAATCCAGCCCGCGCAGTGCTGAATTTCCTTCGAAACCATACCAGCCGACGGAAGCGATACGCACAGGAATTCCCTTGCGATCGATGATTTGCGCACCACGCGTACTGAGATAACCACCGGGAAGAAGATACCCTCCTTGTCCGGCAGGGATGGGCCCATGGTCGGGATTGCGAAGGGCCGTGGATTGGGTGGGCGGTTGCGCAGGAGTTGCATTCGATTGCGCCATGATCGCGACAGGCAGGGCTATCGCCA
>JAJZCA010000204.1 GCA_021798735.1 Acidobacteriota bacterium
ATCTGACCAAAACGGTGAAATCCTCAATGTTTGCAACCGTTTTTGCTTTAAACCAGTTGGCCATTCCGACGCATTTCGACTGCCGTTTTTAGGGTAAAACGAAGGACTGCCCGACGTTTGCTTTGGCGACGACGATCTTGCCGTGTCGCTATGCGCCAGCCGCTTTGTGGATTGCCAGAAGTGTCTCCAGCAGCGGCTTCAGATGTTTCAAGTCCAGCGCGTTGGCGCCGTCCGACTTTGCCTGGGCCGGGTCGTCGTGAACTTCTAAGAAAATTCCATCGACGCCCGCGGCAACGGCGGCTCGCGTTAGCACGGGGATAAATTCCGGCTGACCGCCGCTGACGCCATCTTGTGCGGAAGGCATTTGCACGGAATGCGTACCGTCAAAGACAACCGGAGCGAATTTCCTCATCACGGCCAGCGAGCGCATATCGACCACCAGGTTGTTGTAGCCAAAGCTGGCCCCGCGTTCGGTCAAAAAAAACCGCGCATTGTTGCTGGTCGTTTGAATCTTCTCGACCGCATAGCGCATGTCCCAGGGCGCAACGAACTGACCTTTCTTCACGTTCACGGCTCGGCCGGTCTGCGCGGCGGCCACCAACAGATCCGTCTGGCGACACAGGAACGCAGGAACCTGCAGCACGTCGACATCTTCCGCGACACGTTCGCAATCATGCGCGTCATGCACATCGGTCAGCACTGGCAGGCCAGTGGCTTGCGCCAGACGTCGCAGAATTCTGCAGCCCTCTTCCAACCCCGGTCCGCGAAAACTTTTCACTGACGTGCGATTCGCTTTGTCGAAGCTGGCTTTGAAGATGTACGGAATTCCAAGATCGCCGGTAATGCGCTGGATAGCGTCCGCCATCGTGCGGACGTGCGTTTCACTTTCGATGACACACGGACCGGCAATCAGGAAAAGTTTACCAGCCCCGACCTGCACGTTGCCAATTTCAAACTCGTATTGTTCAGGATTGTTCACGAGTTTATAAGAACACAATACCAGGCGCTTGTGGGATCGAGATATTGATTTGTCTACCCCTAAGGGACGCTCGCCTGCGAGTAGTTGACCGTTTCCAGTCGCTGCAGGCGCTGAATTTTGTTGACGACCGTCGGAAGAGACGTATCGATGAAAAAAACTTCCTCCTGCCACCGCGGCGGCCTGCTGGCCCCAGATTCCCGTCTTCGCTTCATGGTCAAAACTGCAAAACCGGCGATATCCAGGCGATATCCAATAGAAGTCGCAGCAACAACGCAGAGAAACAGCTTCTTTTCTGCTCCGGCTCGACAACGTAATTTCTGTTCGTTCTCATAGGGATCTCAGTTGGATGCCCATTCGTGCTTCGCGCCGCGAACCGAATCTCCATCTGGGCTCAAATCACAACAGTCTCCTGATATTCGCCGAACACTTTTCGCAGCGTTCCGGCAATTTCGCCCACCGTCGCGTAGCTTTCCACGGCCTCCAGAATCGCAGGCATCAGATTTGCCCCGCTGCGCGCGGCATCCGCCACTCCCTGAAGTGCGGTCTGCCAACGAACAGGTTCGCGGCGAGCGCGCATGGCCCTCAGTCGCTCCACCTGCTTGCGCTCCAGAGATTCGTCCATGTGCTGCAGCGGAATCCCGGGCTCGTCCTCCCGTTTGAAGCGATTGACTCCGACGATGACGGCAGATCCGTTATCGACGGCCCGCTGGAATTCGTAGGCTGAATGTTGTATCTCCTGCTGCACATATCCGCGTTCGATAGCCGGAATCATACCGCCCATAGCGGCAATTTTTTTCAGATATGCCGAGGCCCTATTCTCAATTTCATCGGTCAGCGCTTCGATGCAATAGGAACCCGCGAATGGATCAACAGTCTGTGCGACGCCGGATTCATACGCCAGAATTTGCTGAGTGCGCAGCGCCGTGCGAGCGGCCTGCTCCGTTGGCAATGCGAGCGCCTCATCGTAGCCATTGGTGTGCAGCGACTGCGTCCCGCCCAGCACGGCAGCCAGCGCTTCCACCGCGGTGCGAACGATGTTGTTTTCCGGCTGTTGCGCCGTTAGCGTGGAACCCGCGGTTTGGGTGTGAAAGCGCAGCATCCAGGAGCGCGGATTTTTTGCGCTGAATTCTTCTCGCATGATGCGCGCCCACATGCGTCGCGCGGCACGAAACTTCGCAACTTCTTCCAGAAAATTGCTGTGCGCATTGAAAAAAAACGAGAGCCGAGGAGCGAACTTGTCGATGTCGAGACCGGCATCGATGGCAGCCTGCACGTATGTCTTGCCGTTGGCCAGGGTGAACGCAACTTCCTGCACCGCAGTCGAGCCGGCCTCTCGCATGTGATATCCAGAAATGGAAATCGTGTTCCATTCCGGCACATGCTGGTTGGCCCAGGCAAACATGTCGGTAATGATGCGCATCGCGTGTGTCACGGGATAAATGTAGGTCCCGCGCGCAATATATTCCTTCAAAATGTCGTTCTGCACCGTGCCGGAAAGCTTCTTCACATCGAGCCCATTGCGCCGCGCCACCGCAACATACAAGGCGAGAAGAATGCTCGCCGTCGAATTGATGGTCATCGAGGTGGAGATCTTGTCCAGCGGAATGTCCGCGAACAACCGCTCCATATCTTCAATAGAATCGATCGCAACCCCGACCTTCCCCACTTCTCCCAGCGACATGGGATCGTCGGAGTCATAGCCAATTTGCGTCGGCAGATCAAAGGCAACCGACAGTCCGGCGGTTCCGCTGTCCAACAGAAATTTATAGCGGCGATTGCTTTCTTCCGCATCGCCCATGCCGGCATACTGGCGCATGGTCCACAGGCGACCGCGGTACATGGTGGGTTGAATGCCACGGGTATAGGGATACTCACCGGGAAAACCGATGTTCGAATTCGCGGCTTCGGTTCGTTCAGTATCCTCCGCCGGCACGCCCGGCGGTCCATACACAGCTTCCATCGCGAAGCTGAAGGCGGCTGAACCAGCAGGGCCGCTGATGGGATTTTTGATGGCGGAGCGGCTTGGCATGGCGCAACAACCCCTTGCGATTGCATGAATTGGAGCAGTCAAAGAATCCTAATGCGGCGTGCGACGTGACCGGACGAACGCGCTGATAGAAAAATAGAGAAACAATACTGTCATCGCCAGATCGATCTCGAAATGTTGATGTTCTGCTCCCATTCTCCACGCGTCACGCAGTCGCCACAGACCCTGAGCAAAAAACAATGCAAACAAAGCGAAGAAGAGTCCTGTCACTTCATGCCACAATGCACGCCCAGCCGCGGAAAATGGCTTCCAGAATGCGCGGCCAAATCCGCGGCCACCCCGCGCAGCGTTCCGGATCATGTTGCTGCTGGGAATCGCGCTGCGTTTGACCTCACCTCGCGGCTTCGCCGCCACAGGCCGCGCCGGCTCGGGCCTTATCTCTGTCGGCGGGACAGAAGATGGGGCATTGCGCGTAGAGGCCACGTTATGCACCTGCTCGCGCAGGACCTTCGCTGCGAGACGCGTGCCGATCCCAAGCCTTCGACCTAGACGAACCTTATCCACACAGAAAAAGTGTAGCAGCCGTGCGCTACGACATTGCCCTCTTGTCAAAAGCAAAGTATGGTAAGAAAAACGCGACCGTTCCGGCGCGGGGAGGCTGAATTTGAACCGCAAGATACGCAATCTCATTGAGCAGTTGGGCGAAGCCATCCACGAGACCGTTGCTGAATCCGATCAAATCGCCGGAGTCGTACGCAACATCCGTGCCGAAGGCTTTGAGGTGATGCTCGTACTCGAAGCGACCATCGGCATCAATGAGGCCACGCAGGAGCCGTCGGAGGCCCTGCCGACAGACACGCCCGAATCTGGCCCCTTCACCCCCCAGGACCTGAATTTCTTGAGCTCACTGCGAATTCGGGTGAATGAAGAACCGAATGGCTCTGGCGCGACCGACATATCCGAAGACGCCGGCTAAGCTTCGCCTGCGAACGCGAGGACCATTTCATTCAGCCGAAAAGACCTCTTTACGGCTGCAGCGACTATCGACAATCAGCGAGAAACCGAGCGCGCGGCCATACTTCAATCGCGATCAGCCGCACCTGGCAGGACTGGGGGTAGCATCCCACTGATTGCAAGACCGGTCGATGGCAACAATGCCATCCCAAACGGAAGAAAAATACGTACCTCTTGGAGCCTACCTACCATAAGCCAGAGGACGAAATATAAGCAGGACGATAAGAGAAACATCGCAGTTACGCCATCGGGGCGATATTTCCTCTTGGCGATGAGGTATAGAATCGCCCAAAATGGGAGTAATGCAAGCCCTGCGGTCATCCAGTTCATCGGCAGAAAGTTTGTTGTGAACCGGAAAACACCTGCGGAACCATACCGAGCGCCTGGAAATCTAACCTCCATTAGGTAGAGTTGCACCAGCCCGGCGCTGAGCGCAGCCAGAGCGCTGGTGATCGCCTGCCATTTTCTTCCAAAGGGGATATTTCCTGTGAGAGGACTGCAAGCAGCCAGGAAAAATCCAGCGTGCAGCGCGACGGCAATGTCAGCACGAACCAAGCCTTGTATGCAACTGGCGCCTACAAGACATAGGCTGGTCAAATATCGATTTTGAATCGCCTTTCCTGATACCAGCAATACACTCAGACACACAAACAGACAGGATGGCATCGTACCAGGGTATTGAAACCAATGTCCCCAGGCCAGGTAATACTCGGCCCCGAAAAAGAGCCCTGCCAAGCTCAACATCCGTAGAGGTGCGGAGAATGCCAGATATGTAACGTTGGTGCGCAACACATAGACCAGGCACCACAACGCGAGCCCAATCGAAACCACGTCGATCAAAGTTAAGGTCAACCAGATCGACAGGTGCAACCAGGCATGCGCCCAAGCCACAACCAGCCAGGTACCGATCCTGTATTGCAGCGGAGCGTCAATGCCGCCATGCAAATATAAGTACCAGGCCTCCGGCTGGCTATGGAATGACTGCCAGTAGAAAACCCAATCCATGAATCCGTAGGAAAGGCTGATGGCGCCAATCACAATGCACAGAAAAACCAGCTCTTTGTATCGGGCGCTCATCTTTGGGATTGCGTTCTGCGGATGACCTTCACCGAGCCTTTCCTTCCTGGATCATGGAAATACGTTAGCACGTGGAGTGGTACCGATCTGAATCTGCTTATCATCTTCCCGCGGACGGATGGATTTGCTGCGTAAAGGCTGCTGCGCCGACACACTGCGCCGGAGTTATGATCCGCTGAGTTGGTATACTCTCTGCTAGGCGCAGCGCTTTGAGGGAGAAGGCATTACACGGAGACTGCCCGATCCGAACTGGCTTTCGATGAGGTCTTATTCCGGATGCAAACTGATTCATTGGGCCACCCACCGTACATTCATACACATAGGACAGCATCGAGCAGGGCCTGCAGTCCATTCCGGCTCCCTGTCTTTACCGGAACCGAACTAGAGGACAGCTCTCGATCCGCCGAATTTTGCCATTGAAATTTGATTAGTGCGCTTACCTTATCCAACGCGAATCAATATCAACCATGTGTTGATCGTGGCCATGCTGCTGCTGTTCGCGCAATTGCTGGATGGGACAGATCCTGTTTTTGCGTTCTTGGCATCGCTGTCCATCGTTCTCAGTGCTCTCACCTTCAACGCTCTGAATGGGCTAGCCACGACCAGTGGAGCCTTTGTGTTTTTCATGGCGATTCCAACGTTTATCATTCTGACTTTTATCAAGGTCTTTACGTGGGAACCCACCGACAAGCATTTTGAACATCCGATGATCACAATCGCGGCCACCGCCCTGGGATGGATGGGCATTCTGGTGGCCGCCGGGCTCAGCCGCAGATTTTCCACCAGACGCAATATTGTCCACTTCACCGCGCGCGACCTGGAAAACCTGAAAAACACTTCAGCCGGCTTGTTAGTGATCGGCCTGTTCAGCCAGATCCTGTTGACGAACTACAACACCGGCGGTACCGGGACGATTTGGACAGCCCTGAACCAGCTGAATATCTTCATCCCCATGGCCACGATCCTCGCCACGTACTACGAGATTTGTATCAGCCGCGGTACCCGCAGCATGAACTGGATCGTTCTCGTCAGTATTTTCTATGTGGCTGGATTCGGTTTTATCGCCGCTTCCAAGCAGGGCATGTATGCACCCTTCTTTTCCTATTTTCTGGTGTGCGCCGCGCTGGAATACCGCTTCCGGCCCCTGCAGGTAATTGCAATGGTTGGCTGGCTGGCATTCGCCGTGGGCTTCATGTTCCCCTGGGCGCAGTATGCCCGATCAATGACGCGTCAATCGACATTGACTGGCACTGTCGAAGCGACCCTCAGCCTTCTCCGAAATCCAGATACCTTTCCCGCGATGTACCAGTGGTACGCCGATTCCTTGAAGGCGAATGCGGACGTCAATCAGGTCGCGCTGTGCTATGACCATCCGCACGGACTGATGGACCGAGAATCCATGATTTGCCAGGATGATCGTCTGATCGACCTGACGCAGCACACCGGCCCTACCGGAGCTGAATATCTCATCGAAGGATTCGAGATGGTGATTCCCCATTTTCTTTGGCCTGGTCGTGTCAACCTATCCCTGGGGAACATTTACGGGCGGGAAACGAATGAAACCGGCGACGAAGACTATACGACTGCGGTGGCCTTTGCACCCGTCGGCGACGCCTATCGCGAGTTCGGCTGGTCCGGCGTCGTAGTCGCGATGCCGATCATGTATTTCTTTACTTTCATCATCTTGAACGGCGTATTCGGTGATGCGAGAT
>JAJZCA010000205.1 GCA_021798735.1 Acidobacteriota bacterium
GGGATCAAAAGGTTCGCTGAGAGGAAAGTTCAAACGCGCAGGTTGGGACGATGACTACCTGTTCCGCTTACTGGAGCTATTTTGAAATGCGATTGCCCTGGAAGAGTACGCGAAAGACGACCTCGCTTTCTATTTGAGCGGCAAGGTGCGGCATTGCGGCATCTGTGAAACATGCCACGAGGCCCTGACCAATCGGAAAATCGAACTCCATGCCCCCTCCGAGGTCAGCCGAATTGTCAATTCTTACGAGAACCGGCGCAGCGTAGAACAGAAAGGCCCGGAAGACGAGTTCCGCCACTTCAAAAGCACCCTTCCCTGCTGAGATGTAAGCAATGGGATGGACGCCCCCGATCGAAACGGCATCGAGTGTGCCAGAGTGGAAGGTGTAAGACCGACCACTACATAATGACGGAGGCGTCCCAGATGAAGGTTAAGACGATTGGCATTGATGTAGCAAAGAATGTTTTTCAAGTGCATGGGGTGGATGAAGATGGAAAAGTCTTGTTGCGCAAGCAGCTACGGCGAAGTCAGATGATGGAGTTCTTCGCCCAGCGGCCTCCATGCCTGGTGGGAATGGAGGCTTGTGGAAGTGCTCACCATTGGGCGCGGCGGCTGATGAAAATCGGCTACACGGTAAAGTTGATGGCGCCCCAGTTTGTGAAGCCCTATGTAAAGACCAACAAGAATGATGCGGCGGATGCGGAGGCGATCTGCGAAGCGGTGAGTCGTCCTACTATGCGCTTTGTACCCGTCAAGACAGTCGATCAGCAGGCGGCGTTGTCCGTTCATCGAGCCCGGCAGGGCTTCGTGCAGCAACGCACCGCACAGGCGAATCAGATTCGTGGCCTGCTGGCAGAATATGGCGTCGTGATACCGCAAGGGATTGGAAACATTCGCAAGTGTCTGCCGGAGATCTTGGAGGATGCGGAGAACAGTCTGCCTTGCCTGTTCCGACAACTGCTGGGGCAACTGGGCGAACATCTGAAGGAGCTGGATCAGCTGGTGAAGGAGATGGATCATCAGATTCAGCAGTGGCATGGCAACAACGAAGCCAGTCAGAGGCTAGCGGCGATTGCGGGGGTGGGTCCAATCACGGCGAGTGCGATGGTAGCTTCCGTCGGCGATGCTCGCAATTTTCGCAATGGCCGGCAATTGGCGGCTTGGCTGGGGCTGGTGCCACGGCAGCACTCAACAGGTGGTAAGTCGCTGTTATTGGGTATCAGTAAACGCGGGGATTGCTATTTGCGCACACTATTGATCCACGGTGCAAGATCCGTAATCCGATGTTCTGGACGTAAGGCAGTGGTGGACCCTGGAGATAAAATGACGTGGTTGCAGTCGCTGGTCTTGCGAAGAGGAGCCAATGTAGCTGCTGTTGCCCTGGCCAACAAGAATGCACGGGTGATCTGGGCGTTGCTGGCCCATGATCGTCATTATCAGCGCTCCGTTGCTTGCTCCGCGTGAAGCTGTATGAAACAGAAGCTTGATCTCTGCGAAATTCAAGTCAGAGAGAAAGGAATCCATCCCACAGTTTGCTCAGGCACTTCATTGATGATGGCGAAATAGGTCAAGACTATGGTTGGCAAAACCCTGCCGGACGCAGCACCGACTCAGTGCGTGTAAGCGATTGAGGAGCCAACCAGCAGATTCCATCAGGGCCAGCAGCCAAGGCTGCATCGATAGGCCGAATGTACGGCTGCAAACTTGCCTCTCACCCGCATCGATCATGCGCTTGGCAAAGGAGGGGGCGTCCATGTACGTCCGACAGGCGCTTGGACTCGTGAACAACTCGGAGTAACTGTAAGAGCGCCAACGGACAGTTTTTGTTGTCGACAGAGAACTGTCCGGTCCGGGCACAGACGCATCCCGGATTCATGTTGCCGCTTATTAAAAATGACAGGGTTGTGCGCCGGCATCAATCGGACGGCTGGCTGTTTGCGAGTCGCACGGGCGCATGTTCCGCTATAACGGACTGGCCAACAGTGTCCGGGCCTGGGTGTCTTCTACTTTTGGCTGGCCTTCGACTTTTCTTTCACCAGCGTTTCGGAGTGCCGATAGGCGTTGGTGGAATGTTCGTGCGCCTGCTTGGAAAGTTCGTGTGCGGTGAGATGATCGCCTTTGCCGTGTGCGGTGGCGGCGGCGTTGTGGGCGTGGGCGGCAAGATTTTGCAGCTCTGCAACTCGATCGTGGGGACTCTGGGGCACGGTTGTTCTCCTGCATGGTAGGATGCTTGTTTTCGCCTACGGCATTCTGCCGCATAAAATTCTTCTGCTGCGCAGGATGAGCCTCACGAAAAATATTCCCCGATTGCCCGACAGGCCTTCTCGGCGTTAGTGGCTCAGCGCCAATTGCGAATCGACGGCGACAATTCGATTGCGCCCGTCTGCCTTGGCTTGATACATGGCGGAATCACACTGGTGCAGCAAATCATGGATCGTAATCGTGGGATCATGCCCGAAGTAGGTTGCCACTCCAATGCTCAGCGTAATCGTGATCGCGCTTTCCCCCTCAATCTCTCGCATTTTCGGGTTGGCCATTGCGATGGAGTCGACATGGTGCCGCAACCGGCGGGCAACAATCAGGGCCGCGTCGGAGTTCGCCTTGGGCAATAGCGCCACAAATTCTTCGCCGCCCCAACGGCCGACGATATCGATGTTGCGCACGGAATTCCGCAGCTTCTCCACCACCGCGCACAGCACTTGATCGCCGGCGCGATGGCCATAACGATCGTTGATCTTCTTGAAATGATCGAGGTCGAACATGATCAGCGAGAAAACTTCCCCGCTCCGAGAGGTCCGCAGCAATTCCTGCTCGCACAACGCGATAAAGGAACGACGATTGTAGATGCCGGTTAACGGGTCAATGCTCGCCAGATGTTCCAGCTTCTGCCGAATCTGGTGGCCCCCCATCCAGAACACGCCAAAACCCAGACCGATTCCAGCGCCAAGAAAAACTACAGCCGCTGTCGCCTGCAACGGGTTTGGCAGTTGTGGGCTTGCCGACGTTCCAACCACAAGAACAATCGCACTGCGAACAAGATTGAAGGCGGCGAAGCCCAGCAGAAGCGCAATGTTGAACCAAACCGGCGCATCCATTCCTTTCTGGTTTGTGTTCTTCAGCAGCAATGCGCTCTCACTGGCCTGCACCGCCACCAGCAAGCCGAGAGTTACAGCGGAAAGTTGTCGCAACTCGTGCGCGTGCAGATAGAAAAAATAGCTCAGCACTTGCGCGATGAGCAATGCGATCCCCAGTCGGGGAACGATCGATTCGCTCTCGCTCAATTCCAAAAAGCAAACGTGCAGGAGCACAAATGCCAGCAAAATCAAGGCGTCCGCGACCAAGAGAAGGAAACCCTTACCCTGGTCGACAACCACTGCGAACACCACGGCTGCCAGCGCCCCGGAGGCAAAAGAAGCTCCAAGCCAGCCGACGCCTTGAAAAAATGGGTTCGTCAATCGAACAATCATGAGCCCGATGCATCCGCCGGATAGCAGGATCGAGCCAACAAGCAGGATGATGTGAGTTTCCATGCCAACCGCACCAGGAAACACAATCGCAGCCCGGCGATAAATGACGTCTCGCTTGCAATTGTGGAATGTTCATCCGAGTATAGCCCGCACTGAGATCGACCGCGAGTACGAAAGTTTCATAGTCGCGAGGAGCGTGCCTTTATGGGAATTCCAATCCCCTCGCCCCGAAACGAAACCCTGAGGACCCCATCCGACGTGTTTTCTTGCGAAGAGTGGGAAGGATGGTCGCACGAGATCCGCGCCAAGCACGGACAGCCTCTACTCCCAGCTCATCAACGCAGCACTCCCCGCAGGAATATCGCATTCCGCCGTCCCATTCCTAACGGCAACATGCTCCACCCGGCCCGGTCTCGACGAACCTTCCGCACCCACCGGTGACCCGGCAAAAGTCGTGTCCTGCTCATCGTCCAACCCGGGTGCGATCAGCCGCTCGATCGAGACTCGCTCCCCTGAAGCATTCGCCTCGAGCGTCAGCCGGACATTTTTTCCCGCATCCTTATTGATCGCCACCGCCCGAAGACGTCCCTGCGCATCCTGCGCTGCATAGGCAACGAACAGCGGTCCAGCCTCGGCGGAATCGAGCTGACTCCGCACCATGTGCCCACCCAGCAATTGCGCCATCGCCAGCAGCGCGAAATACTCCGGACGCGCGAGCAAGCCGTAGTCGAGCGTGCCGACAATCGGCGCATACCAGCCATATCCGCCGCCGTGGAAGTTGATGCCGCAGCCACCCACGGTGAGCAATTGCAACATTAAGTCCAGTGCCCACAAGGAAGATGCAAAAGTATTGCTGACGCCCGGCTTGCCGCCGCCATAGCAGGAGTTCGTCTCCGTCAGGCGATAGGGAAGATGCGACTCCGCCATGGCCTGATGAATTTCTGGAGCCATGACCTGCCAGCGCGGGTTGGCGCTCAGCAGCCGCGGAATATTCATGGCAGGATCGCTGGCCGGCCCTAACGCGTAATAGTGCGTGGACAACTCCACCACGTCGCTGCCGAACTGCTGTGCAAATGGCACCAGCCATTCGCTGCCGGAGGTGTCTGGACCGGCGAACTTTGCCCCGGGAACGCGGGCCGTCACAGCTTCGTGAAATGTTTTCCAGTCGCGCGCGCGAACCTGGCATAGTTGTAGCTGGCCGAACGCAGGCCGTTGTCGCTGTATAGGTCGGCTTCGTTGCCAATCTGAAAACTGACCAGGCGGTCGCCCAGTGTGTCGGAAACAAAGGCAGCTTCTTCGGCAGCCTGTTTCGGAGTTCCTTTGCCCAGATTCAATCCATAGATCGCGCGCCAGTCGACGCTATCCAAAAACTGCCGCAGATTGCGAATGGATTGCGGCGTGGTGTGGGCGATCGCCGGAGGCTTGCGTCCCTTGGCCGGCCCCACCGGCGCGGCGGACTGCGGCGCATCGCTGGCCGAGGGATGCGGCGTCCAGAACGTGTACTCGCTGGTGTTGCCGCCAATGCGCAGCACACCGTTGCCCGGCGGACGCAGAAATCCTGCGAGACCCGCGTTGCCAGTGGAGAAGAATTCCGGATGGGCCAGCTGCGCAGTCTCATAACCCAGGCCGAGAAAATCCTTCGCGATGGGCGGTCCAGCCTGTTTGGGATAAACGGTGAGTCGCCCGGAAACATTGCCATTCGCATCGGCTCGTAACATCGGCGGGAAGACGGAAAGAGCGGCCGTCGCGGCCGTAGAGTACAAAAATTTTCGACGATTCATAACGGGAACCAGTGAACCACCCGCACCATGGAATTGCAAGACTGTAGTGTCCATCGAAAGGTCTGCCGCACGCCAAGCGACAACACCGCTGCCGCCGAAACCTCCGTGCGTCGCCTTGCCAGAACCTCGGAAAGAACTTCTATACGTTGCAGGTCGCGTTCGCTCATCGTCACCAAGCCCAATCTCAGCCTCGCGAATCACATCTTCATCTTCGGAAAGGGTAGTTGGACATTTCTACTTTGCAGAAAGCGGACGTTTTAACTTTGCGCCTACAATACTGCGATACAGAAGCCTTGTTATCGCACGTAAGTGCTTTATATTCAATGCTATATACTATCTACGCTTCCATAATCCATCTTGTGGCATGCGCCACTACATGCTGTGGCATAATGTTTGGAGGGGGGGGGTTACCCATGAAAAGCTCGACAAAGGCCCGGGGCCTGCGGAACAAACATATTGGCGAGAGACTGGAGCACACCGCAGTCTCACAGACCACCGGCGTACCCAAAATAAGTCCAACAGAGCGTCTTCTCCACACCATTCTGGGGGAACAGCCGTCTGGGTTCCAGGTCGCGGAAATTGTTGAGCGAGGGCTGCCAACAACCAGTGTCGATGTGCTACGGAAAGAAGGTCTCACGTTCGGCGAAGTTCATGGTTTGGTTGTTCCTGCCAGAACGCTCAAACATAGGACCGCAAAGAAACAAGCTCTCTCGATCGACGAAACCGATCGCGCGCTGCGAGTGGCAAAGGTCCTTGCATTGGCGGAACAAGTGTTCGACGACCATGACAAGGCCCTGGGATGGCTTCGACGCGGCAATAAGAGGCTGAATGACCGAACTCCCTTGGACATGTTGCGTAGCGAAGTCGGCGGCGACCTGGTGCGACAGATGCTTTATCAGATCGATGAAGGAATCTACGTTTGATACTCTACCGCGTCAGCAACCACGCAGAACTTACTGGGTTGGGTGGCGAATTGGCGGACGGACGTTGGCATACATGTCAGCCAGGCAAGAGAATCGTTTACCTTTCAGACCATCCAGCCCTTTGCATTCTGGAGATGATCGTACATGTGAATGAGGAGGACGAGTTTCCGAAGTCCTTCCAACTTTTCTCGGTGGACGTTCCAGATGGTCTCGTCGACACCCTTGACGATGGCCTGCTACCGGATACGTGGCAAGACCGGAGCGAGATCACGCAAAAGCTCGGAAATGACTGGCTCTCAGGGCGACGGAGTCTTGGCCTTTTGGTCCCATCCGCGGTGGTTCCGATCGCACGCAACTGCATTCTCAATCCGCTCCTGCCGGAAATCGATCGTCTTCGACTTCGACTGGTCGGTCGCTTCCCTTTCGATTCACGGATCCTACGCCGCACGAAAGATTCCCGATACCCACCCCTGTAATTGTCTTTGAAGCTCCCGCCAATCGGATCTAAGAGTTGTTACTCCTCACGAATTTTCAGAGCGCAACAGATGGGCGCCTGAGTCGTGTCGAGGTTTTCCCAACCCTGCAACACAT
>JAJZCA010000206.1 GCA_021798735.1 Acidobacteriota bacterium
CAAATTTCCGCGAGAAATTCAAAGAAAAATCGAATGCGAGAATGCAATTCGTTAGCAGTCGCGACGCATGAGTGCGATGCGCACATTTCCGGCGGGTGGGGGAAAGTGAAAAGCCGCCCCCCCCCGCGAGCGGTGCATGGCGCAGAGAGATTCGGCTTTTGCTTAAAAACGACGTACGGGCGACCGCTGTCTAGTTGGCGGCGCCGACGGTTTGCTGCTGGTTGGCACCTAGCTCGGAAAGCCGCTTGGCCAACAGCGTTTCCAGCTTTTCCAGCGCCGCTGAGAAGCCTTCAATGCCTTCCTTCAGCTTGTCGTGGGCCATGCGGTTTTCCGCATGCATCTTGTCGAAGGTCTGCTTATCGATATTCAACCTTTCGATCTGTATGTTCCTGGCATTGGCTGGGTCGAGTTTGCGCGGAAGATCTTCAAACTTGGCGTCGAGTTCCTCGATCAGTTTCGGCGCAATGGTCAGCAGATCGCATCCAGCCAGCTCTTGTATTTCTCCCAGGTTACGGAAGCTGGCGCCCATGACGACTGTTTTATAGCCGAATTTCTTGAAGTAGTTGTAGATGCTGGTGACGGACTGCACGCCAGGATCGTCGGCGCCTTGATAATCCTTGCCGGTATCTTTCTTGTACCAGTCGAGGATGCGGCCGACGAACGGAGAGATGAGAGTGGCGCCCGCATCGGCAGCTGCGATGGCCTGGTGCATGCCGAACAGCAACGTCATGTTGCAGTGGATACCTTCTTTTTCAAGAACCTCTGCCGCGCGAACTCCCTCCCAAGTGGAGGCAATCTTGATGAGCACCCGCTCCCGCGAGACGCCGCCGGCTTCATACTGCTGGATAATTTCTCGCGCCAGCCGCAGGGTGGCGTCGGTGTCATAGGACAGGCGGGCATCCACTTCGGTCGAGACGCGACCGGGAATGATTTTCAAAATGCGCTTACCAAATTCGACGGCAAGACCTTTGAAGGCGAGGTTTGCAACGTCCTTGTCGCTGGCGCCGTTGCCTAGCTTCTTCTTGGCAGCAAGCAACACCTCATCCATGATGGGTTGATATTGCGGCATTTGCACAGCGGAGGTAATCAGCGAAGGATTGGTGGTGGAATCCTGCGGCTTGACCTTTTCAATCTCTTGAATCTCGCCTGAATCCGAGACAATCACCGTCATGGCGCGAAGTTGTTCCAGTTGCGACTTTGACATGTATTTCCTCCTGGCTGCGTATGGATCGTCCTGCTGTATTCGATGCGGCAAATCGCGGACGGAAGCAGGTTCCTGGGCAATTCAAGGAAAATTGATCGACCTGCATCGGATCGGAGCCGACGATGCCGCGTGTCTCTATTTCTAGTGTAGACCGTCCTAATAGTTGGACGTGGAAGCGTTGAAATGGTCTGCCAGCATCTTCAGAATGGCTTGCGGCGCGCTCAATCGTCCTCCCTCAGGACGGGATTGCGGAGCACGCCGAGACCGTCGATTTCGACCTCCACAACATCGCCGGGCTGCATGGGGCCGACGCCCGCAGGGGTTCCGGTCGGAATCAAATCGCCTGGATACAGCGTCATCGCGGCAGAAATATAACGCAGAAGCGTGGCGATGTTGAAGATGAAATCTTTGGTGGTGCCATGCTGTTTGACCGCGCCGTTGAGCCGGGTGGTCACGGTGACCCCGGCCTCTGGATTGACAGCATCGGAGACGATGGGACCGACGGGGCAGAAGGTGTCAAACCCTTTGGCGCGCGACCATTGGCCGTCGGTCTTTTGCAGATCGCGGGCGGTGACATCGTTCACAATGACGTAGCCGCGGATGTACGGGCGAACATCTTCATCGGCTTTCAGCTTGTGGCAGGTATGGCCGATGACGATGCCAAGCTCGCCTTCGTAGTCGACCCGCTGCGAAATAGCGGGGAGGCGAATGATGCCGCCCGGCGGCAACAGGGAAGAAGGCGCCTTGAGAAACAGCAACGGCTCTTTGGGCGCTTCATTGCCCAACTCGGCTGCGTGGTCGCGATAGTTGCGGCCGATGCAGACAATTTTTGACGGCGTCGCCGGAGCCAGCAGCGTGAGCGCGGACAACGGCTGCGCGGGGAAATTTTTGACGAGGCGGGAAACGGTGCGATCTTCCGGCAGCGGCGCGATGACACGCTCCATCCACCATTCGGCGTCGCGCATGGCGACTTCACCATACTGTGGACCATCTTCAGTCTGAAAGCGACAATACTGCACGATGCCATCTCCTTGTTCTAGAACGGCTAACTGACTACGCGGTGGGAACGGTAACAGAAACTTCCACGGATCGAGGGCTTTCGTTGCCGGACGAATCGACTGCTGTGACCGCATAGGCATAGGTGTGGTCAGGCTCGACATGCAGATCACGAAAGGCTGGGGCAACGATGGGTTCCGAACCTGGGCCGGATGCGGCTTGCGGAGCAATGCGCTGCATGGGCTTGTTCGTCGTCACATCGCGACGATAGACGCGGTACTGCGCCAGGTCGGGCTCCGTATTCGTGGACCAGGAAAGATCGACTTCGGACTTTCCGTTGTTCATGGCTGCCGAGACCGGCACGGCGACCAGGCCAGAGGGAGCCATGGGCGGAAACGTGTCGCGCGTCGTCACTTGGACAGCCGCACTTGGCGAGCCGGCGAGCTGGAATGTTTGCTGACCGACCTGCTGCTGAATGACGCGGCTGGCGGTGTAGCTGTATTGACGGCCGAACTGGACACTGCGGTCGAGAGCGATTCCAGGGTCAACCTCTGACGGGTGTAGAGAGGCTGTCGTTTGCTGTGCCCCCGCCGGGATGAGGCTGACGCGTAGTTTTTGCTGTAGCGGCTCCCTGGAGCGAGGAAGAGGGTTGAAGCTTTTTGCCTTCGCCGGCTTAACGGGGATGGATGGCGTCAGCAAAGTGCGATCGATCTCGATACTGGTTCCCGGAGAGAGATTCAGCACCGGCTGCCAGTGCAGCACGACGCCGCGTTCGACGACTTGTGCCGACAGATTTTGCACCTGGGGCGGAGCTGCCCCGGCAAGCACGGTGGCGACGTTCGACGGACCCGCGGTTTTGCCGCGTTTGTTGATGCCGAAGATACGATATGAGATGGCACGAGCCGGACCGGACGTCAGCGATGGTGGCAGCGCGTCAGTATACTGCGCGGGTTTGCCTGGCGCGGCAGAAGTCGTCGCGATCGTTTGGCAGGGAGCGACCGCCTGCGGCTGGCGACAAATGCGTAACTGCACCATCCCTTGCAGCTTCAGATGGTCCGTATTTTCCTTGGGCGTATTCCATTCCAGATGAACCTGATTGCCTATGCGGTTCGCGGTCAGGTCTGAAATAGTTTTGGGGAGTTGTAGCGATGGCGGCTGCGGGGCTGCTTCCATGCCGCATCCAGTGAGCGAAACGTGCAGGAAAAACGACAAGCCGATCGTCACGGTCGCCAGCGCGCCTTCCCGATAGAGCGGCGGTAGCTTGCGGAGCATGGTTTGCAGAATGCAGAACGGATTGCTGCGCGGCAGGATTGGGACACCCTCCAATGCAGAAAAAACACTTGCGATTTTCAGCCTAGCAGAGTTGGAGCGGCCAGGACGGCACTGCTCAGGTTGGCAGGATTTGCTGGAAAGCGTCCTGCAGGGTGGGGAGTTGGAAGACGAAACCCGCCTGCAGCAGTTTGGCAGGAATGGCGCGGGTGCTGGACAACAACGCGGCATCGGCCATTTCTCCGAAGGCGATTCGCAGAGCAAATGCGGGCGCGTGTACGAGCGCGAGACGGCGCAAATGTCGCGCCAGAGCCAACGTGAATTCCGCATTGGTTACAGGGTTAGCGACAACGTTGACCGGACCCTGAATTTGATGCTGATTCATACAAAAGTCGACGATTTCAATCAGGGTGGGGAGCGCGATCCAACTCATCCATTGGCGGCCACTACCGAGGTTGCCACCCAACCCCATGCGAAACATGGGGAGCATTTTGGCCAGCGCGCCGCCCTCACTGGCGAGAACCACGCCCAAGCGAAGATGGACGACGCGTATACCGAGATTGCCGGCAGCATCGGCTGCCGCCTCCCACTCGCGGCAAACCTGGGACAGAAAGCCATCGCCAGAAGAAGAATCTTCGGTGAGGATTTCGTCTCCACGATCACCGTAGAAGCCGACGGCAGAAGCGCAGAGTAATACTTCTGGACGATGGTTCAGGCGCGACAGCAATTCGACCATGGACTCGGTTGTACGTACTCGGCTTTCGCGGAGTTGCCGCTTCTTGGCAGCCGTCCACCGCCCCGCTGTCAGATTCTCTCCAGACAGATGAATGGCTGCGCGAATTCCGCTCAACCGACGCAGGCCCTCGCGAAATTGAAAGTGATACGGGTCCCAAAAATACTTCGTACTGCCGGGTTGGGCTATATGCCGTGTCAGGGTCGCGCAAGAAATTGCGTTGGCTTCGAAGTGCTGGTGCAAGGCGTGCCCCACAAGGCCGGACGCGCCCGAAATAAGAACCTGAGGGAAGATTTCCATGTCTCACCCGGACGCATGGCTACGGTGAACCAATGACTATTGGATGCGAAATATCAACGCCGACAAAAAAATTGGCTGCATGCATGGAATCACAAAGATCCATACTTTTGTTGATTTCGTAAATTTACGTTGCCCATCGGGAATATATTCCCGGTTTTTCACCTTCTGTATCCAAGAATATCGAAGGCCGGAAGCCTATAATATTCATAAAGTAAATATCTATTTTTATCTTACAAATAAAGACGCGTTTTGATGGTGCGGCATCTAAATAGTGAGGGAAGTAACTGAGATGGAAAAATCGCCCCACACCACGAACCCTGCACAACAAATCGATCCAGAAACCGCCGAATCTTTTATTGGGGAAAAGAAAATCGGCGAACGGATCAAGCGGCTTCGCCTGAAGAAATCCATGGGCCTGGTCGAACTGGGAAAGCATACCGGTCTTTCCGCCAGCTTTTTGTCGCAACTGGAAACCGGCCGCGTGGTTCCGACGTTGCGCAACTTGGCGCGAATTGCCATGGTGTTCAGCAAGGATCTTTCCTATTTCTTCGATCCGGAACCTCGCACACTGTTCCGCGTACACAGGCAATCGGAACGAGTACGGCTGCCGCAGAGTGGCGTGGACGATCCAACCTATTTTTTTGAAAGCCTGGGCTATCTTGTGCCGGATCGCACACTGGATCCCTACCTGGCCGAATTTATTCCTGTGAAGAAGGCTGCAGAGGTACGCTCGCACGTCCATCCGGGCTTTGAATTTCTGTACGTTCTGAGTGGGGAAATGGACATTCGGCATGGATCGCAGAATTACATTTTGTCGCCGGGCGATTCGGTATATTTTGACGCGAGTACGCCGCATAGTTATCGCTGCGTCGGCACGGAGCATGCGAGGGTCATTATCGTAACGCAGCATCAGGCGGTGATGGCACAGCCGTCAATGAATCTGCGGCCGCTGGGATCCTCGCTGAGCGGAGCGTACCGCAGTGGTGCTGCCGCACCGCAGGAAAAACGCGAGCCCGTAAAACAAGAGTCAGAAAATAATCACCGTACGGCAATCTCGCGTGCGAAACATTCGCGAAATGCCGAAATGGAGACGCCGATCTAGTGTAGTGCGTCATGCAGATTGACCGTTATGCATGGCCGCGCGAGCGCGCTTGACCTTCTCCAGGATGTCGGCGGCCTTTGCGGTCCAGATGAAGGGTTTCGGCCTTTCATTGTGATGGTCGATGTAGTCGAAGATCGAGGTGATCAACTCCTCGACACTGCGGAAGACTCCGCGGCGCAGACGGTTTTCGGTCAGGTCGCGGAAGAATCGTTCGACCATATTCAGCCACGAGCAACCGGTGGGCGTGAAGTGCATGTGGAAGCGAGGGTGGCGGCTGAGCCAACGCTCGACCTTCTCGTGTTTGTGGGTCGAGTAGTTATCCACGATCATATGGATCTGCTTGTCTTGCGGAATCACGTCATCGATAGCGCGCAGAAACTTCAGCCATTCCTGATGGCGGTGCCGGTCATCGCACATGGAGATCACTTCGCCTTCCAGGGCGTTGAGGGCAGCGAACAGAGTTGCCGTTCCGTTGCGCTTGTAATCGTGGGTCATGGTGCCGCAACGGCCTTTCTTGATCGGCAGGCCGGGCTGGGTGCGGTCCAGCGCCTGAATCTGGCTCTTCTCGTCGGCGCACAGCACGATGGCGTGCTCGGGCGGATTCAGATACAGGCCGACGATGTCTTCCAGCTTCTCGGTGAACTGGGGATCGCGGCTGAGCTTGAAAGTGCGTACCAGATGTGGCTTCAGTCCATGCGCATGCCAGATGCGGCGCACGCTGGCCTCGCTGATCCCCGCCGCCGCCGCCATGGTGCGCGTCGACCAGTGGGTGGCGTTGACCGGCTTTTGATGAAGGGTCATCTCCACTACCCGCTTTACTTGCTGCTCGGCGATAGTGCGCGGCTTGCCCGGCCGACGCGCGTCCTTCTGAAGAGCTGCGATGCCGCCTGCCAGGAAGCGGTTCCGCCAGCGCGCCGCTTTCTCCGGCGTCATCCTAATCCGCTGGGCGATCTGCTGGTTCTCCAGGCCGTCGGCGGCCAGCAGCACGATCCGTGCCCAGCTCTTGTGCGTTTGATAGTCGAACTCGGTAAACACACGCGCTGGCTTGCCGGTTGCGGCGTGCTCGAGCCTGGCCTCCTGCATCTGCTTGCCGATGATCTTCTGCAAGCGG
>JAJZCA010000207.1 GCA_021798735.1 Acidobacteriota bacterium
TTCATGCATTCCACGATGCTGCCCATTTCAGCGATCGAATAAGCCCATTTTCTGTTGGGATGAAATGTAAGATTCCGCGGACCGGAACCAGGCGTGGCGCTGTAATACGGTGGGTCGTTGGGGGTCAATTTCGCAGTCTTCGGATCGAAGTGAAACACCATGATGCGATCCAGCCCGAGATCGTTCACCAGCAGGTATTTGTTTTCCGGGGACACTGTTGTGCAGTGAGTATGTGCTTCCTTCTGACGGTCAGGATCGATGCTGTGTCCTTTGAAATAGATGTTGGAAACAGGCTCGCTCAGACTTCCGCCGGGAAGGATTTTATAGCTGGACACGCTTCCGCTGCCGTAGTTTGCCACGAACAGGGCCTGGCCGGTATGGTCCGTGGTCAAGTTGCAAGGAGCGGATCCGCCCGAGGGAACAACATTCTTGGGCAGCAGCTTGCCGGTCGCGTGGTCGATGGCAAACGCGGAGACGGTCCCGGTGGAGTGGTCTTTCTCATTCACCGAGTACAAATCATTATGGTTTGGAGACAAGGTGAGGAAGCTGGGATTTGTCGTCTTCGCGGCAAGGCCGATCCGAGCCATCTCGCCGGACTCGGGCATCCAGCGGTACACGTAGATGCCTAGGCTGGTTTTCCTGGTATAGGTGCCGATGTAAATTCGCTTCATTCTTGTGTCGGCTGACCACGATAACTGGCTGGCAATCGGAAGACTTGCAAGACCTGCCAAACAACGGCGCCGGGTGACTTTTTTCATGTCCACTAGTGTAACTCGGGTTCAAGCGCGGTGGCTTACTCAGGCATAACTGGAAACGGCACTCTTGTTCTTGCTGCCGCGTTCCGCCGCAATGCGTTCGATATAGCCGCTGTCGCGGAGCGCCTGGAGCGGGTCTTCGGCGAGGCCACGTTCGCGTCTCCATTGCCGCAAGACCGGCCGCACGTCGGTCCAGAAGGCAGACCTCAAACATTCCTCGGCCTCGACCAGGCGGCATTCGCGTTGCAGTTGCGAAAGCTGGGCGTGATCAACCAAGCAGGCTTTTGCATAGAGTTCCTGGGCGGTCAACACCGTTTGCAGCATAGCTTCCAATTTGTTTTTCAAGTTGTGGCTTTGGTCGACGACATAGGCGGGCGCTGTAGCTTCCGGATGTTCCGAATGATACGACAAGATTTCATGGAACAAGCGGAAGACCTGATAGGGATCGATGGACCCGAGTGTGAGATCGTCATCGGCGTAGCGGCGATCGTTGAAGTGGAAACCGCCGAACATTTTTTCACGCTGCAGCCATGCCAGAATCTGTTCGATATTTTGCGTCTGATAGTGATGGCCTGTGTCGACGAGAACAAAGGCTTGTGGGCCGGCGGCGCGGGCGAACAACAGGGCCATCCCCCAGTCCGCGATGTCGGTGTGATAAAACGCCGGCTCAAATGGTTTGTATTCCACCAGCATGCGCTGGCCGGGGGCGAGCGCCGCGTGGGTTTTGGAAAGACCCTCATAAAACCAGTCGATGCGATGACGAATGTTTTGCGTGCCGGGATAGTTGGATCCGTCCGCAAACCAGAGAGAAAGATCGACATTGTTTAGCTCACGGGCGATGGCAACGGATTCCAGCACATGATCGAGCGCCTGTTGGCGAATGGCAGGGTCAGGATTGCCGAACGAGCCGAACTTATAATTCTGGCTCTCAAAAAGATTTGGATTGATGGCTCCAGGGCGGATTCCATAGTGTCGGCTGAGGTCGCGCACTTTGGCGACGTCGTGAATGCCATGGGGGAAATCCCACAAAACGTGCAGCGCCATGCTGGGGCTGGTGCCGGAAAGTTGATGGACCTGGGCGGCATCTGCGAATTTCTCTTCCAGGGTATGGGCGGCGGAGGGCTGTATAAATTTCCCGAAGCGAGTGCCCGTATTGGCGAAGCCCCACGACGGAACCTCAATCGCAAAGCGATCGAGCTGTTTTGACAGATGGTCGGCAATGTTCGCTGCGTTTGAATCGGGTAAGCCGAATGTAGTCATAGATGATTTCCTCGATAGGCGCTATTGCGCCGGCGATGTGGGTGACGATTGAATTCTTGAATTCGGTTGCGCCTGCACTTGCGGATACGAAAGTATTTCTGCCCAGAGAGAGACTGCCTTGTGGCCGACGCCATTCTGTTCCACACCCCCACGATACTCGCCTGCGGGACCACGGTGCATCTTTTCCTTGGCAGCGATCTGAATCGATAGATTGCCAAGCGTGGAGCTTTCTTGCGCCCCGCACATCAGTTCCATTCCGGTCGCTTGTTGCGTGAGACGGTTAAGTAGCACATTTTTACTGCCGCCGCCAACGACATATAGACGGTGAAATTGCTTGCTGGTAAGTGTTTCGATCTGATGGAGCACAGTGGTATACCGCGTGGCGAGGCTGTGAAGAATGAGATTGATCATGGCCGACGGTGAAGACAAGAATGGCCTTGCATCGACACCGGTCCGTTCCAGTTGCATGGCAATACGGTCCGGCATGCGCCCTGGCGCAAGCAATTGCGGGTCGTCCACATTGAGCAATGCCTGCGGGGAGGGCAGAGCAGCGGCTGCTTCGATCAGTTGTTCTGCTGTGCGATGTTCGCCGTCCGCCTTCCAGGCTTCGATGCATTGGTCCTGTAGCCACAGGCCGTTGATGTTGCGGAGGAAACAGATTCTTCCGCCGATCCAGCCTTCATTGGTGAAGTTAAGCTGCGCGGATTCCGGACCGGCGCAGGGCTGATCGAGCAGTGTGCCGACGAGTGACCATGTTCCGGAGCTGATATAGGCCCAGTCGTCACCTTGCGCGTGAATGCCTGCGATGGCCGAGGCGGTGTCGTGGCAGGCAGGCGCAATGAGCAATGTGTCGCGAAGCGCATCCAATTCAGCCAGCGGTCCTTGCAGTCGGCCGACAACGGACCCGGGTGCGACAATTTCCGGAGCGGCGGAAAGATCGAGACCGGCGGCTTCGAAAATTTCTTTCGACCACTTTTGTTTGCCGATTGCGACCATGGATGTGTGGGTGGCGTTGGTGTACTCGGCAATCGGCTTCGCACCCCAGCGATAGAGCATATATTCCGGCAGATTGAGCCACGGAAGATCGCGCGGAATGCCGGCCATGCCATCCGCATACAACTGGTACAGCGTATTCAAAGGAAGGACCTGGATGCCGGTGAGCGCGTAGAGTCGGTCGGCTGGAATCCGAGCGTGCAGCGCTTCCATCGCGGGCCCAGTGCGCGGGTCGCGATAACAGAATGGATCGGCGATAGGTGTCAGGCGCGTCGAATCTGGACGTGCGGCAGGACCGTCGGCGTTGAGCCGCACATAATCCACCGCCCACCCGGTGACGCCGACGCATGCGATGCCTTCCGTTGCGATCTCCGCGCAACGGCGCATGCCTTCGTCTGCGGCAGCACAGAGCAGCGAGAGATTCCAACGCAGATGGCCGGCACTGGAAACGGGGGCGTTTGGAACGCGATGAACGAGCTGAATGCTTGGGCCGTCCGAGAACCAGCGGAGCAGGGACACACGGCAGCTTTGCGCACCTAAATCGACTGCGACTATGGCGCGCCGATCAGCCGGAGTTTTCACCGCAGAAAAGCCTCAGTGAGTCCACCGTCGACAGGAAGAATGTGGCCTGTGGTGCAGCGTGCCTCCGGGCTGGCAAGGAACAAAATCGCGCGGGCGCAGTCGACAGGATCGATTGGCTGGTGCGTCAGAGTGCGCTGCGCATAAAACTCCGCCAACAGATTACGGAGGTCATCGTCGCTCGCTGCGGGATCGAACCTGATGTCGTACTTCTTCAGCGATGCGATGACGCGCTCACGCGGAAACATCGTTGAGCCACGAATGACTGTAGCCGGACTGATGCCATTTACGCGAACCAGCGGCGCCAGTGAAACGGCTAGCTCACGAACCAAATGACTGACGGCTGCTTTGCTGACGTCATACGCTTCGCTGCCGCGCTTCGGAACCACCGCATTGGCGGAACTGGTGAGCACGATGCTTGCATCCAGGCCCTGTTCGCGAAAGATGCGCGCTGCCTGCTCGGCGAGAAAATAATTGGCGGTCACGTTGATCTCGAGAGTCTTTCCCCATTGCGCCGGAGAGGTCGTGTTGTCCGGAGATGCGGGAAAAAGAGCTGCCGTGTTGATCAGCAGGTCGAGGCCTCCGCAGAGCGAGATCGTCGACCGAAGAGCGGCCTGGATGGATTTTTCCTGTGTGATGTCGATCTCGATTGCGTGCGCGCAATCGAGGCCATAGAGTTTGCGAAGCTCTGCGGCGACCGACTCGGCTGTGGGAACGTTGCGGTCCGCAACGGCGACAATGGCGCCTCCGGCACCCGCCAACAGCGCGACCTCGCGGCCGATGCCGCTGCCGCCACCGACGACCAGGGCCACGCGGCGACTGAGCGGTTTCTCCGGCGGCTGGCGGCGAATCTTCGCTTCTTCCAGCGCCCAGTACTCGATTCGGAACGCCTCCCCAATGGGCAGTGCGACGTAGTTGGAATGAGACTGAAATGCCGACGATGGAGCGGCGGAACCAGCCTGGGGATATTCGGCCGGATTCTTCTCGCTCGCGTTTGAATCGGCGAGCGCGGAAGCACCTTCCATCACATGGATGGCATTGACGTAGAACTCGGAGGCAAGACGCGCTTCGGTTCGGCTCTTGGCAAAACTGAACATGCCGACACCGGGGATGAGTACCACCGCCGGATCGGCGGGGCGCATGGACGGAGAGTCCGCAAGTGCATGAGCTTGATAGTAGTCGGCATACTCGCGACGATATTGCTCCAGCGCGGTGTCGAAAGCGGCACGCAATTGCGGCAAGTCCTGCGACGGATCCCAGGGGACAAATAGGGGCCGAACTTTGGTGCGAATGAAATGATCAGGGCAACTGGTGCCCAGTCGGGCCAGCGTCTCTGCTTCCATTGAGTTTACAAATCGCAGTACTTCGGGCAGCGCCGAATAGTTGCCGATGACGCGCAGAGTTGTTGAGAGCCGGCCGCGCAGGAAGGGAAGCAGATCGACCGCAAGGGTGTCATGGTCTTCTCGCGTGGAATAGCGCGCGCCGCCGAAAATTTTGTCGCCCAGCGCGTCGACATGCTCCTGCACGAACTGACCGAGTTGATCGATGAGTTCAAGGGTATTCAGATAGCAGGACTCCGAAGTTTCTCCCCAGGAAAACAATCCGTGGCCACCGAGCACGATGCCATCGCATTTCGGGTTTGCTTCAACGGCGCGCTTGAGCATCAAGCCCAGCTCAAATCCTGGCCTTTGCCAAGGGAGCCAAACCAGGTGACGGTTGAATCGGCGATTGAATTCCTGCATTCGAACTTTGCCATTCGCGGCAGCCGCGAGGGCGATTCCCCAGTCGGGATGCAAATGGTCAACATGCAGGGCAGGAAGGAAAGCGTGCAGTGGTGTGTCGATTGACGCGGCTACAGCGTTCTGGCCAAACGCGCACATCGGATACAAGGCAACCATGTCATCTTCATGCGCGACGCCACGATAGATTTTGGCAAGATCGCAAAATTTTTCGAGGTAGAGAGTGGCGAATCCACTGGTCGAAATGGTGCCGAGATCTCCGCCGCTGCCCTTGACCCAGAGCACTTGCGTTGGATTTCCACTCAGAGGGTCGGGGTCGATCGCTTTGGCACTGGTGTTTCCGCCGCCATAATTTGTGATGCGCAGATCGGAGCCAAGCAGGTTGGAGCGATAGCGGAGGAGTTCAGGTTCGGTCAACGATGCGGCAAGATTCTTGTCCCAGCGATTTTCCAGGTAACAATTCTGCATCATGCCCCTTCCTACGGTTACAGACGAGGAGGGTCGCTCTTGTTTTCTCCTGGTCCGGTACGAATGAAAATGGATTTGCCAAACTGCCAGACGTTTTAAGCAAGCCCGCATCCCGGAAAGACAACGTACATCTGACTTCCGGCATTTACAGAATGTCCGCTCGGATTTAGCTTCAATTCGTCATAATACTTACTATTATACAATAGAGCAACTGTTTCAGATGCGAAACCTTCGGTTGCCATCGCCCTTGTTTTG
Source organism: Acidobacteriota bacterium (assembly GCA_021798735.1). GTDB lineage: Bacteria > Acidobacteriota > Terriglobia > Terriglobales > Acidobacteriaceae > JAKAAZ01. The sequence goes on from JAJZCA010000207.1 coordinate 6,050, forward strand.
CTGGTTATAGCAGCGGCCCCTGCCGTTCGACGACTTTGTGTTCTACATAGTTGTACGGCGGGACATTCTGCCCGGCAAGCATGGAAAGTCCCAGTTGGATAAGTCTCGCGCCATAGGTGTGAGCCTCGTGCGAGACGGAGCCAATCAGTGAGCTATGAGGAGAAACGATTTCCTTCAGCGCCTCCTCAATGCAGTCCTGTCCAACAATCGCGATGTGACGCTCGCGCTTAAGCTCTCGTGCTGCCTGCACCGCTCCCAATGCGCTGGTATCGGTTGCGGCAGCAATCAGAATGCCTCTGTCTTTGGGGTGACGATGCAGAAAGTCGAGAACCAAATGGTGGCTAACATTCCGCAATCCACGGCCATCCATGCGAACGAAGGACTCAACGGGAATGTCCGGGAGGAGCGAGCGCACGCCTTCAAACGCCCCTGTAATGCGGCTCTGTACCAGCGGGCCTGCCTCCGCAAGATCGAGGCCGAGTACCCAGCTTGGCTTTCCCGTCCAGTTTCCCTGGGCGTGCCTGGCGAGCAGTTGTCCAGCTTCGAAACCGACGCGAAAATTATCCACCCCAAAAAAGACGGCGTGGGGATGAGGAATGTCGACGGCGATCAGCGGGATACCGGCACCGGCAATCTTGTCGCCAATGATGGCCGCCA
>JAJZCA010000208.1 GCA_021798735.1 Acidobacteriota bacterium
AGAGCTCGACGATTTCTTGGATTTTGCCTACATCGCGGAGCACAAGGTCCTCAAGCCTATCACCGAGACGTTTGGGGAACGAGCCTTTGAGAATACTCCAATCCGTGCTACGGAGGTCGAAGAACGATTTCAGAGTGTCAAAGACCGCTTCATGGTTACAGATTGCAGGAAATGTAGAACGAAGAGGTTGAACCACACATGGAATAAGCTTGACTTTGCTACGATGGCGAAGCGTGCCGGCAGGCTCGGGGCGTTGATCGTTCCTGCCTATTACGCCCCCCTAACCCACGCTCACAGTACCGTCGCCTCCCTCGCATCGCGACTTGCGCCGCTCGATGGTGGTGGATTTACCTTTGTTCCCACTGCTCAGAGAAAAGAGGCTGATAGCGTGTTGGTCACTGCTCATAACATCATCCTCCACGTGCTTGAAGTTCAGGACGAGCGCTTCTCCGTGCCCGGACTAAAAGAAAAACTGCAAACCTGCTTCCAAGATTTTCTCGACACATGGAAAAGCCGCAGTTCCCGAGTCGGCTTTGAACCATAGGTGCAGGGTGAGCTATTCAATCCTGCTATTGGCTTGAGCGGGGGCAAAATTGTTTTCAACGCGAAGGTAGCAGCCAAGGGCGAAAACTCGTTACGAGCGGCGGAAGATTGAGAAGAGACCGCGTTTTTTGGGCGCGGTAAATTCTTCGTCTTCTTCAAAGGCGCGCGCGGGCTCGGGTTGCTCCGGCAATCCTTCGCCGTCAAACACCGCGCCAGGATTCTGCACGCACAGGCGTTCCGCGGTTTCCTCTCCGTAGTGCTGGGAAAGGAATTCGAAGGCCGTGCTCATCACCGGCGGTCGCGAGGTAGTATTGTGGGCGTCGGTGGCGATGACGTGTACCCATCCCCAATCGAGCAGTTCGCGAGCAATGCGCTGCGGTCCTCGGCCGAACCTGCCGATTAGCGAACCCGCTGTGACCTGCACCAGGCAACCCATGCGCAGCCATTGCGCCAGTTTCTCCGGCTTCTGCATCAGGGTCAGGTTCCGTTCCGGATGGGTAAGGATGGGAACCATGCCGGCCACGGCCATTTCATAAAAGCTGGAAGATATATTTTGCGGAATGCCGAAGTCCGGGAACTCCACTAGCAAATATTTTTTGCCGTTGACCGTGTATTTTGTTGGATGGGCGAGCGCGTCTTCAATATTGTCGAAGCTCAAATGGAAGTCGCAGCCGAGGCCCAGGGTGAGCCGGTCACCGAGCTTCTGTTGCAACTCCGCCAGCAGCGCAGCATTTTCTTCCGGACGAAAAACATAATCACTGTTGGCGTGGGGTGTGCATGCGACGTGAGTAATGCCGTCCTTGATGGCAATCTTCGCCATCTCGAGCGATGTCTCCAGGTCTACGGCGCCATCGTCGAGCCCGTACAGCAGGTGGTGATGAATATCGATCATAGTTTGTCGAACGGCCGTTTCTATTTCAATCCTGTCCTGCCAGCGTCGCCACCATCGACTGGAAGATGCGCAGACCGTCCGCCGATCCCAGCAGCGCTTCGCTGGATCGGTCTGGATGCGGCATCATTCCCAGTACATTGCGTCCTTCATTAAGGATGCCGGCAATGTTCTCGATCGATCCGTTGGGGTTGGCTTCCGGCGTAATCTCGCCCGCGGCTGTCGAGTAGCGAAAGGCTATGCGGCGCTCGGCTTCCAGTTGCTTCAGCGTGGACGCATCGCAGAAGTAATTGCCTTCCATGTGGCCAATCGGAATCTTCAGCACTTCGCCTTCCCGCAGCAAATTGGTAAATGGGGAGTCGCTGGTTTCTGTCCGCAAATACACCTGCTTGCAGATGTACTTTAGCCCCGCATTGCGCATCAACGCACCGGGCAGGAGACCGCTCTCCGTCAGGATTTGAAATCCATTGCAGATGCCCAACACCAGGCCGCCGGAGGCAGCAAATTTCTTGACGGCCTGCATGATGGGCGCGAAGTGGGCAATCGCCCCGGTGCGCAGGTAATCTCCATAGGCAAAACCTCCGGGCACCAGAATCGCATCGCAATTCTCAAGCTGTTCGCTTTCATGCCACAAAAAGACGACTGGCTCGCCCACCACTTCCGAGATGACGTGGTAGGTATCGTGATCGCAGTTGGACCCAGGGAAAACAAGCACGCCAAATTTCATTTGCATGTAGTTTATCAGCGGATTTTCAATTGCTATCATCACAGAGTTCCACAAATGACGGCTTTTCCCGCGGAAAGGCCGTGCAGGAAGGTCTGCTTTGACGACTTCTATTCTCAATTCGCAATCGTCGCCACGGCCGCTACAGGCAATCCATCCGGGGTGCGAGGCATAGAATGAACCCTCCAGAAAAAGGAAGCTCGAGCCTCCGTACGGCAGCGAAGCTGCACCCTCCCATCGCGAAGGCTGGTGGCGCGCTGATGAACTGGTTGCGGGCCACAGTCATCGACGCCATCCTGGTCGGCATACTCTGGTGGGCCGGACTATGGCTGCTGCATATACCGCTGGCCCCGCTCTGGGCGCTGATCGGAGCCATGGCACAATTCATTCCCAATGTCGGCGGCATGCTCTCCTTGATTGGGCCCAGCCTCACCCTTCTGTTCAGCGGCGGCGGCTGGGAGAAATTCGGCCTGCTGCTCGGCCTCTACGCGGTCATTGTCGTCATCGACCAGTTGGGACTGCAACCCTGGCTGATGAAGAGGCATGCCCTTGTGCCCATCTGGGCATCGATCTTCGGGCCGATTCTGCTGGGGATTGTGATTCCATTCTGGGGAGTGTTGCTGGCGCCGCCATTGCTGGCCGTAATTTTTGCTTTCCGTAAACCGCGAACGCAGAAGGCGTAAACTCGGCGCGCCGCTCGGCGGAACCACACTTCGGAGCTATCTCAAGCGTGATAAAATCAACGTTTGTGCGGTCGCCTGGCGACTGCGATTGCACTAAATTTCCAGCGAAAGCAGTACACGAGGGTCTTCCATGTCCGGCCATTCGAAATGGGCCACCATCAAGCATAAGAAAGGCGCAACCGATGCCAAACGCGGCAAGATTTTCACGCGCCTGATCAAGGAAATCACCATGGCGGCCCGGGCCGGCGGCGGAGATCCGGACGGCAATCCGCGGCTGCGTGGCGCTATTGCCGCTGCCAAAGCGGAAAACATGCCGCAGGACAACATCAAGCGCGCGATTCAACGCGGTACGGGCGAGCTGGAAGGCGCGGCCTACGAGGAAATCACGTTTGAGGGCTACGGTCCCGGCGGCGTCGCCGTCATCGTGGAGGCGACGACCGACAATCGCAACCGGACGGTGAGCGAAATTCGCCATGGATTTTCAAAGAATGGCGGCAACCTTGGCGAATCGAATTCCGTGTCGTGGATGTTTTCAAAAAAAGGCCTCATCTCCGTTGCCAAATCGGCGGCGGGTGAAGACAAATTGATGGACCTGGTGCTGGAAGCGGGCGGCGACGACATTCGCGACGAAGGCGATTCGTGGGAGATCATCACGGAACCGGCTGCGTTCGACGCAGTACATGCCGCGATCAAAGCAGCGGGCATCGAGACGCAGATGGCGGAAGTGACGATGCTGGCCTCCACTTACACCAAGCTGGAAGGCTCGGCGGCAGCGCAGATGATTCGCCTGCTGGAGGCGTTGGAAGATCAGGACGACGTGCAGAATGTGTATTCCAACTTCGACATCGACGCCAAGCAAATGGAAGAAGTCGCAGGCTGAGGCAGATCTTTTCTGACGAAAGTGACAGAAAATCCGATCGATTCCCCAGGCGTCTGCCTGGGTTGTGGTTGCGGTACATTGGAGCGCTCTTGAAGAGGTTGATGGTTGTGTTGGCTGCGTTCCTGCTTGGCTTGGTGCAGGCTTCTTTTTCCCAGACAAGTTCGTCCTCCATCTCTCCCGAAGCGAGTCGCACTCCGTCTACCCAGGCGCTTTCCAGTGACGACTTCGTTCACGCGGCGATGCGTCGTGACCCGTGGGACCGCGGCGTTTTCATCGACGGCGGCTTTGGCACCTCGGGAGAAACCAGCGATCATTTTCTGAACGCAGGCGTGCGCATCGGCAAGGTCCTCACCGACCCGGCCGGTCCCGGCATCCTTCGCGGGCAATTCGAATATGCCATCGAATTGATTCCATACTGGCAGGCTTTTACGCCGAAACAAACCTACACGCTCACCACAGTGGATCCGCCGCGGCAGGTGACAACCGGCGGCACCTATACCGGTCTAAGTCTGACGCCCGTCATTTTGCGTTGGAACCTGGTTCACTGGAAACGCGTGATGCCGTGGCTGCAGGGCGGAGGCGGGTTGATCTGGACGAATCATAAATTTCCACCGAATGGGTCGCGGGGCACCAGCGTGTGGAACTTCGAGCCGCAGATTGGCGTTGGCGCTCATTACTTTGTGAAGCCGAACCAGGCGATTACCTTTGTGGCGAATGCCGTTCACATTTCAAACGCCAGCCTGGGAGATGCAAATCCCGGCGTCAATGCAACTGTGCAATTCCAGATCGGATACACCTGGTGGAAGTGACCGACGCGCCTCGATGAATACCAAAGAATCCATGATCGAGTGTGTCCCGAATTTTTCTGAGGGAACCGATGTCGCCGCAGTGCGGGAGATCGTGCATTCGATGCAGCTCGAAGGCGTTTCCTTGCTGGACTACTCGCTCGATCCCGATCACAACCGCTCGGTCGTCACTCTTGCCGGTTCGCCGGCTCCGGTGATGGAATCGGTCCTGCTTGGGGTCGGCAAAGCGATCCAGTTGATCAACATGAACGCACAGCATGGGGTTCATCCCCGCATTGGTGCTACAGACGTGGTTCCGTTGGTGCCTATCCGCAGCATCAGTTTGCCGGAATGCGCCGCGCTGGCGCATCAGTTGGGTCAGGAAATCTGGAAGCGCCACCATGTGCCGGTGTACTTCTATGAAGCGGCCGCACTGCGACCCGACCGGAGATTGCTGGAGGACATTCGCAACGGTCAGTTTGAAGGTCTGCGAAAAAAGGTCCAGCAGGATGCGGCCAGCCGCCCCGATGTCGGCGGCCCGTCGCTGCATCCCACTGCGGGGGCCGTGGCTGTGGGCGCACGGCAACTTTTAATTGCCTGCAACGTGTACCTGACCACCGGCAACGTCGGCATTGCGCGCACAGTGGCGCGTGAAATTCGTGCATCGAGCGGCGGCCTCGCCGGGCTTAAGGCGATGGGCGTTCTGGTCAGCGGCAAGGCGCAGGTGTCGATGAATATTACGGATTTTCACGCCACCCCGATCAGCAAAGTCTATCAAGCTGTGAAGGACGCTGCGGGGCAGCTAGGCGTACAGCCGGATCGGGTGGAACTGATAGGGCTGGTGCCGGAGGCGGCCGTCGAGCCAGGCAGTGAATGGATGCAGTTGGCGACCAACTTCTCGGTCGCGCGAACGCTGGAGAGTAGACTGGAAACACCACTGATTTGGCCATAAACGGGCTGAATGCACGCGTGTTCGGTGTGACTTTGGATGCAATCGCGCGTCGAAGATGAGAGTGCAATGAAGTCCTGCCGCAGCGCCGGGACAGCATAGAGAATTTGTCAGGAGATGTACATGAATCGCTGGAGAAAAATTCTGAGTTTTAGTGTTGGTGCCGTGGCACTCGCGACGCTTACTTTGTCGGCCTCGGCATCGCAATTGGCGACCGAGTCCCAGGCGGCTGTGCCGAAAGATGTGCAGCAATTGATTGTCGTCGATTATCAGGCGATGGAGAACTCCGACATTGCGATGAAGCTACGCGCCAAGGTGTTGCCGCCTGAACTGAAGCGCCTGCAGGACGCGCTGCAGCAATCGGGCATGAACGTGAACCAGAGCGTAGTCCAGTTGGCTTTTGCCTCCTATCGCATTCCCGGCGACGTCTCGGCGCGTATCGTCGGCATCGCCTCGGGCCAGTTTCCAGTGCAGGAGTTTGCGGACAATTTCAAGAAACATCACGTCAAAGGGACCCCGGTGCGGAACGAGACGATCTATCCGATGGGCAACACCGGTTTGAGCGTCGTATTCCTGGATCAGACCACGATGATCTTCGGCTCCCTGGAAGCGATTCGGGATTCGCTGGATGCGCGCGACGGAGTCAAGCCCAGCTTTCTGACGAATACGGCGATGCAGAATTTGATCCCAGCGCTGCAGGATGAAGCCGTATGGAGCATTCTCGATCAAAAGGGTACGCAGGAAATGATGAAGTCGGTGCTGGGACAGGCCGCGCAGGTGGCTGACTTCAGCACCGTAAAAAACAGCCTGGTCGGTTCACGCTACACCATGGATTTCAACCAGGGAGTTAGGTTTTCTCTGGATGTTGTTACGCCAGATACAGTTACAGCAGCTACCATGTCATCCTTGATGGGGGCGGCAGCGTTGATGGAAAAGATGAACGCCACTCCGACCGAGCAACAGGCGATAGACGCCACGAACATTACTTCCAGTGGAAACGTACTGCAGGTGCGGTTCGTCACCTCGGACGATCAGTTCGCATCGCTGTTGAATTCGCAGCTATTTCAGTCTGTAGTCCACTAGCCTATATGGGGCGACAATCGAGCAACTACTACTGCTGTCTTTTTTTTCCGCAACAACCACCGGGCAAGCCTTTGCCGGCGAGGGAAGCTGGCTGCGTCAAATTTCCACAGCGTTGGCACGATGAGCTGGCTTGGCAGGCAGGTTGGCGGACAATCTTGGA
>JAJZCA010000209.1 GCA_021798735.1 Acidobacteriota bacterium
CACGGGCTGCCAGCCGAGATGCTGCGAAGCCTTGGTCCAGTCCAGCGTGAGCATGTTGGCTTCATGGGGGTGAACGCCGCTGTCGATTTGCCAGCGTGGCGCGGGCGCGGAGGGGAGCGTTGCCCAGCGGGCGGCCATGTATTCCACAATCCATTGGACTGGCTTGGCGTCGTGGTAGTGCGGGCCAAAGTTCCAGCCGCCGGAAAACTGCGGGCCATGGCGATACAGGTTTTCGGCCAACGAGAGATAGCCGCGAAGGGGCTCCAGCACGTGCTGCCAGGGGCGAGTCGCGTTGGGATTGCGGATGCGAAGTGTCTCGCCGGAGGAGAAGGCGCGAACGATGTCGACGATGAGGCGATCCGAAGCCCAGTCGCCGCCGCCGATAACGTTGCCGGCGCGGGCGGTGGCGATGGCAACGTTGTGCTGCGCGTATTTCTGGGGCGGAAAAAAAGAATTTCTGTAGGCGCTGGTGACAAACTCCGCGCAGGCCTTGCTGTTGCTGTAAGGGTCATGGCCGCCGAGCGGATCGTTCTCGCGGTAGGCCCAGAGCCACTCCTGATTCTCATAGCATTTGTCGGTGGTGACAATGACAACGGCGCGCACAGAACCGCAGGCGCGGACAGCCTCCAACAGCCGCGCGGTGCCGAGGACGTTGGTCTCGTAGGTGCGGATGGGATCCTGATAGGAGGCGCGGACGAGCGATTGCGCCGCCAGGTGAAACACAATCTCCGGCTGATGCTGGAGCATCGCGTCCTGCAGATGGTCCAGTTCGCCCAGGTCGCCGATTACCGACGTCATGCCGCTGGCCGCATCCGCCAGCGTAAATAAATTGGGAGATGTATGCGGCGGCAGCGCGTAGCCCATAAGGCTGGCACCGAGTTGTTCCAGCCACAGCGCGAGCCAACTGCCTTTAAAGCCGGTGTGCCCGGTGAGAAAAACTTTGCGATCCTGCCAGAATGTGCTCACCATAGTTTCCACGGAGCGGAACCCGTGTCCCAAAGATCTTCAAGAAATTTTCTGTCGTGCAGTGTGTCCATAGGCTGCCAGAAGCCGTGGTGCTTATAGGCGGAGACCTGCCGTTCGCGGCTGAGTGTTTCGAGCGGATCTCGCTCCCAAATGGTGGAATCGCCTTGAATGTAGGGAGCGACTTTGGGCGAGAGGACGAAGAAGCCGCCACTGACCCAGCGTCCGTCGCCCTTGGGTTTTTCTGAAAACGAAGTGACGTCGGCAGTGTCGCTGATTTCGAGCGCGCCGAATTTTCCAACGGATTGGGTTGCCGTCAACGTGACCAGGGTATTGCGGCTGCGATGGAATTGCAACAGGTTGTCGATGTTGATGTCGGCGAGGCCGTCGCCGTAGGTGAAGCAGAAGGTTTCATCCTTCTCCACGTAGGCGAGGGCGCGTTTCAGACGGCCGCCGGTCATGGTGGCTGCGCCAGTATCGATGAGGGTGACGCGCCAGGGCTCGCAGTCGGCGCTGTGAGTCTCGATTTTATTTTGCTGCAGGTCGATGGTGACGTCGGCAGAGTGAAGAAAATAATTCGCAAAAAACTCCTTGATCATGTAGCCCTTGTAGCCGAGGCAGACGATGAAGTCGTTGATGCCGTAGTGCGAATAAATCTTCATGATGTGCCAGAGGATGGGATGGCCGCCGATTTCTACCATGGGCTTGGGGCGGGCGGAAGTCTCCTCCGCCAACCGGCTGCCAAGTCCACCTGCAAGGATGATCGCCTTCATTTGTGTCTCCGGTACCTCATTCATCGGGCCGGTTGAACGGAGCTGTTTGCCTGCGCAAATGCCCGGATGATATCGACAGTGTAGTCCAGCATTTGGTCGGTCAGGCCGGGATAGAGGCCGATCCAGAAGACATTGCGCATGACGAAGTCGGAATTTTTCAGGTCGCCGATGACGCGAAAATCGACATCCTTATAGGCGGGCTGGCGGGTAAGATTGCCGCCAAAGAGCAGCCGCGTGGCGATCTTGTTGGATTCCAGTTCGCGGACCAGGCGGTTGCGATCGAAGGGCGCATCCTCCCGCACGCCGATAGGAAAACCAAACCAACTGGGCTCGGCGTCGGGCGTACTTTCAGGCAAGAGCAATCGATCCTCCAGCGGCTTCAGGCCGTCGTACAAATGCTGAAAATTCTTTCTACGGGCGGCAATAAAGCCGGGTAGTTTTTGGAGTTGCGACAGTCCGATTGCCGCTTGCATGTCCGTGAGTTTCAGGTTGTAGCCGATATGGGAGTAGGTGTATTTGTGGTCGTAGCCGCAGGGTAGATCTCCGAGCTCCCAATCGAAGCGCTTGCCACAGGTATTGTCTTTTCCGGGTTCGCACCAGCAATCGCGGCCCCAGTCGCGGAAAGACTCGACGAGCGTTTTGAGCAGCGGGGAATTGGTGACGACCGCGCCACCTTCGCCCATGGTGATGTGATGGGCGGGATAGAAACTGACGGTGGCGAGATCGCCGAAGGTCCCGACTTTTTTGCCTTTGAAGGTTGCGCCCAGTGCGTCGCAACTGTCTTCAATCAGCCACAAGTTATGTTGTTTGGCGAAGCTCGCCACGCGATCCAGATCGTAAGGATTGCCCAGCGTATGCGCGATCATGATGGCGCGTGTGCGCGGACTGAGGGCGGCTTCCATCTGCGACACGTCGGCCTGATAGTTGGGCAGGGTGATGTCAATGAAGACCGGGACGCAGCGATTTTGGACGATGGGATTGACGGTGGTGGGAAAGCCGGCGGCAACGGTGATGACTTCATCGCCGGGACGAATGGCGCGATCGCCCAGTTTAGGAGAGGTGAGCGCGGAGAAGGCGAGCAGGTTGGCGGACGATCCGGAGTTGACGAGCGACACTTCGCGAACATCGAGGAAGCGCGCGAACTGGCGTTCAAACTGGGCGGCGAATCTGCCGGTGGTCAGCCAGCAGTCGAGCGAGGCGTCGATCAGGTTGCGCAGGTCCGATGCATCCAGGACTTTTCCCGCGACAGGAACGGGAGACTGACCGGGGAAAAACGGCTGCGCGCGAAACTCCTCCTCAAAATACTTTTCCGCGAGTTGAAGAATCCGGTCTCGAAGTTCGCGGCTGCGTTCGCTCATCTGTCTATCGTAATGCAGGGGACACAATACCACTCAAGCCAAAACAGAGGGTTTGAGTGGCGCGCCACTGACGGTCGGGAGGAAAATTTTTTGGAACGAGTTACGCCGCCGATTAGGTGGCGAAGAAGATCGAACCGAGCAGGATCACCAGCACCAACCCGCTGACGACGACATACATTCGATCGCGTTCCAAGGCAAAGGAGCCGACCAGGAAAGCGACCCGGGCGACGGGAGTGGCAATCAAGAGCAGAACTCCCAACTGGATGATTGCCATTGCGTTGCCATGGAATGCTTCAGGGATGAGTTGGTGCATGGAGCGCAGCGATGCATTCACGGAATGGAATATGTGGTAGTTGGGTGTGGCTGTCGCGTGGCGCGCCAGATACAGGACCAGCCCAATGGCGGTGACGAAAGAGGACAGAAGGACGCCGTAGCGGAGGACCTGGCCGATCAGGGTTTCGACTTGCTTGTCGTTGAGGAGGCGCATCTCTAGACCTTTCCTACCCAGCCGTTGTAGATCATTTCGATGGCCAGGAAGAAGATCACCATGGAAAAGACAAGGCGCAGGGACTTGACGTTGGATTTCACCAGCAATCGAGCGCCGATCAGGGAGCCAATCAGAACTCCAATCATCACGGGCGCTGCCAGCGAGGGGTCGATGTATCCGCGGCGAAGATAGATGCCGGCGCTGGCGGCGGCGGTGACGCCGATCATGAAGTTGCTGGTGGTGGTGGAAACCTTGAAGGGGATGCGCATGATGTGGTCCATGGCCAGCACCTTGACGGCCCCGGAGCCAATGCCCAGCAGGCCGGAGAGGACGCCCGCGCCGACCATGGTACCGAAACCGCCGGAAATGTGCTTGACAGAATATTGCTGGAGTTTGCCGTCGGGGCCGGGGAAGGTACCGTTCATTTTGAGGCGGTCGGACCATGGATTGTGGGCAATGACTTCGTCGTCATGTCTCTGAAAAGAAAGATACACGGAGTAAAGCAGCACCAGGCCGAATACAATCGCGATGCCGCGGGTGGGAGTGCGCGTTGCCAGCCACGCTCCGCCGACGGCTCCCAGAGTGGTGGCGACTTCCAGGAACATGCCGATGCGAATGTTCGAATACCCCTCTCGCACATAGGCAGCAGCGCTGCCGGAAGAGGTGGCAATGACGGAGATGAGCGATGCGCCGATGGCGTAGTGGATGTCAACTTTAAACAAAAGGACCAGCATGGGAACAAGGACGACGCCGCCGCCCAAGCCGGTCAGGGAGCCCAACAATCCGGCTACAAGAGAGCCTCCCAAGGTGAACAATGAGAAATCTAACTGATTCATGGGCGAACTTTACCATTCCTGGAATCGTCTATTGAATGAAGGCCGCAGATCCCAAAGGAGATGCTATCAACTATTGGACGTTGAAAACGCCTGAATATAGCGACTATTTCCTGGAGGCGGCGTCTATATGATGAATTTCGTTGGCGTTTCTGCGAGATTCTCTTTTAGAATCTCGGTATTTGCTCTTCCGCTCATCCGACAGAAAGATTTTCATTGCAGGTACACACGATGGACCCGAAGCACGGTCGAAATATGCGTAGCAAGCTGCACTGCATTGGCACTACCTTGGGATTAGGAATTATCGGAGCGCTGTTGCTGGGTGGATGGGCCACTCCGCAGGCCAGGGCCCTGGCAGTTCTACAAAGCCGGATCAATGGGCCCATTCGTTCCGCGCAGATGCAGGTTGTGAAGGGAACCGTTCATCCGCTGGTTGCCGCGGCGCAGGACCAGGGACAGTTGGCTGGGTCGACGCCGATCGAGAACATGTCGCTGGTGTTTGCTCTTTCTCCGGCGCAACAGGCCGACCTGACAAACCTGCTCAAGGAACAGCAGACCAAGGGCTCCCCGATGTATCACCAATGGCTGAAGCCTGGGGAGTTTGCCGCCCGCTACGGAGTGAGCCAGCAGGACCTGGCGAAAGTGGCGGCATGGCTTGGCTCGCAGGGTTTTACGGTGACCGGCATTCCGGCCAGCGCGGACAGGATCGTTTTCAGTGGAACAGCGGCCCAGGTAAATGCGGTGTTCCAGACGCAATTGCACCGGTATCTTTTCCAGGGGAGACAGGAATGGGCGAACTCGACCGACATCAGCCTGCCGCAGGCAATTGCGGGCATAGCGTTGGGAGTGGAGCACCTGAACACGTTTCGTCCGGAGCCGCGTGTGATGAAGCGAATGGTGCATGAAGCGCCGCGAAGCGCAGCGGCCTCGGTGGGCCCGCATTACACGCTGATGGATCAAAACGGAAACGAGTACAACTATATTGCGCCCGCCGATGCGCAGAAGATATATGACGTGACCGGCTTGTACAACAGCAACTTTACGGGAACAAACCAGACGCTGGCCATCGTGGGGCAGACTGACATTGTGCAGTACCAGAGTGATATTGCCAATTTCAGAAAGTTGAGCGGGCTGAATGCAGGCAACTTGCCCACGCAGATTCTGGTGCCGGGTTCTGGGTCCGCCACAGCCTATCCGGGCGATCTGGAAGAGGCGGACATCGATGTGGAATGGTCGGGTGCGATTGCGAAGAACGCGAACATTCTGTACGTCACCGTTGGAAACAGCCAGAACTACGACGTGCTGGATGCGCTGCAGTACGCGATCAACACCCCTCTGATCAATAGCACCCAGTTCGTGCCGGTGATCAGCCTGAGCTATGGGGCGTGTGAGAATGCGTTTGCAGGGAGCAGCGCGATTCAGGTCCTGGAACAGAGTCTGGAGAAGGCGAATGCGCAGGGACAAACAGTAATCGCAGCTTCCGGAGATAGCGGTTCCGCAGATTGTGACACTGGAACGAACAGCAGCGGGCAGCCTGTGGCCGCCTCGCACGGCTTGGCCGTCGACTATCCACCGAGCAGCCAGTACGTCACCGGGGTAGGGGGAACGTCGTTCAGCGGGGACATTGGAGACCAATCGAAGTACTGGAACAGCAGCAACAACTCCAACAACGGCTCCGCGATCAGTTACATTCCTGAAACTACGTGGAATGACACACCGGACATTACAGGACTGAACAGCAATGGCGCGTTGAGCGCCAGCGGCGGCGGCGCCAGCTCTTTGTTCACCAAGCCTTCGTGGCAAGTTGGGACGGGCGTTCCCAGCGATTCAAAGCGAGATGTGCCGGACGTTTCTCTGGCCGCCGATCCGAATCACGACGGGTACGTGTTGTGCACGGAGGAAGTGAACTCGGCGGGTACGGCGTTCACGGGCGCGAGCAGCTGCGTGTATCCGGTGGGTTCGAATCAGGTGCCGTATTTTGACGCCAACTCGAGCGGCTATTTGTATGGGGGAACTTCCATTGCCGCCCCGCAATGGGCGGCCATCGTCACGTTGATGAACCAGGAAGCGGGGAACAGCAACGGCGTCGGCAACATCAATCCAATCCTTTACCAGACGGCGGAAACTACGCCGGCGTCGTTCCACGATATCACCACGGGAAGCAATGCGGTGGTGTGTGTCGCGGGAAGCCCGAACTGCAACGGCAATACCGGCGGCTATGGCGTTATGTCCTGCTGCAACGCGGGGAGCGGATACGATATGGCCACTGGATTGGGTTCGGT
>JAJZCA010000210.1 GCA_021798735.1 Acidobacteriota bacterium
GAGTATTGTCGTTGCCAGCATGGCCAGAGTGTGTCCCGCATTTTTCAAGGCTGTTCCCGCACGAGGGGCTGCGCTTGACGGTCGTGGGGTTCTGAGCCTCCAGCCTAATCCTGCTGTTGGCGTGTCGTAAGATCTCCTGGGCGGTTTTCACGTCTTCTCCATTTGATTTCAGCAGCGTGCCGAAGGTGTGGCGGAAAGTATGCCAGCCGATTCGTTTGTGGATGCCGGCCTTGCCGCGTGTGTCACCCGAATAGTCAAGGCAACATTGCTAGGTTCATTCTTTCGAGTTATTGTTAGAACGTTCCAAAAAATATGCGCCGTGATGCAATCTGCCCTGCAACCGGAAGGCTATGCAAGCGAAGTTTCGGTTGTCGCTCCTTGTGTGAACTTTAAGCCAGCTTTTTAACTGCGAGGAATCATCGTGAACAATCTGAATCGAAGGACTTTTCTCAAGACTGCTGGACTGGTAACGGCCGAAACTCTGGTCGGACCCAATATGCATCTGCTCGCTGAGGAGCAAGTGGAAGCTGCCACCCCGGTGTCGGCGAACGACACCATTCAATTTGCGCTGATCGGAGCAGGAATTCGCGGACAAGGGATTACACACACTGCCATCCAGGTTCCCGGAGTCAAATTAGTAGCCGTATCCGACACCTACCAGGGCCGGCGCGATCACAGCAAGGAACTTTGGGGCAACGATATCTTTACCACGGTGGACTACAAGGAGATTCTGGCTCGCAAAGACATTGATGCCGTGGTTATTGCGACGCCGGACCACTGGCATAAGCAGATTGCCGTGGATGCTATGCATGCCGGTAAGGACGTGTATTGCGAAAAGCCAATGATCCACAAATACTCCGATGGACCGGAGATGATCGCGGCGGCGCGCAGCACGAATAAGATTCTGCAGATTGGCAGTCAGCGGGTGAGCAACGTTGCCTACGCCAAGGCGAAGGAATTGCTGGCCGCCGGCTCGATTGGCCAACTGAATATGGTGACCGCGTGGTGGGACCGTAACTCAGCGCTCGGCGCGTGGGACTATACGGTGCCACTGGATGCCTCGACCGAAACCTGCGACTGGCCGCAATTCCTGGGGACAGCGCCGAAGATTCCGTTCAACGCAGAGCAGTTTTTCCAATGGCGCAAATGGAGAGCCTATGGCTCCGGCGTCGCCGGCGATCTTTTCGTTCACTTGTTCAGCGGCACCCATTACGTGACCGGTGCGCACGGACCGACACGCGGTATGGCGACCGGTGGATTGCGCTATTGGAAGGACGGGCGGAATGTACCCGATGTGATGGTGGCGCTGTTCGATTATCCGGAAGCGTTCAACCTGAGCCTTCGAGTCAATTTTGTGAACGGCGGCGCGGAAAGCGAAGGGCTCATCTTTACAGGCTCCGAAGGAACCATGCAAATCTTTGGAGACAGTGTCAGCCTGAGCCGCACGCCGCGAGAGACAGAGCCTGGATACGATATTGAGACGTTTACCAACGCGATGCAAAAGGAAATCGTGGAAAAATACCGCGAGAAATATCCAATCACGCATCCCAATGGTCCACCGGCGATGGATTTTGAAAAATATCAAGCCGCGCCTGGCTACGACGATGTCTATAGCCACTTCAACAATTTCTTTCAATCTGTTCGGACTCGCAAGCCTGTCATTGAGGATGCAATATTCGGATATCGCGCCGCCGGAGCTGCTCTGCTGAGCAATCGCAGCTACTACAGCGGCAAAATCGAGCACTGGAATCCGGAAACCATGCAACTGGTGTCGTGAGGTATGCAACCATCGCGGAAAAGGTTTGTCAGGAGAAATCAAATGAATCGTCTTGTTCTCTGGCCCCGGTTTGGCGCAGTTGTCCTCGCGCTTGCCTTCGCAAACTCGGTCGTCGCGCAGAAAGTGGAAACTCCGCGCCTGACCGTACCTGGCAACGGACCCTATGGGGTGCCGCAGGCCACATTCTTCGTGCATCAACTCGGTACCGATCACGCGGAAGGGATTACAACGCTGGATATGAATGGCGACGGTCGCCTGGATATCCTGAGCGGAGCCTATTGGTACGAAAATCCGGGCCCGCAAGGTGGTGCTTGGAAGATGCACCAATACCGTACGGTTGGCATTCATAATGAGTTTGTCTCCGATGCCGGCGAATGGACCGTCGATGTCAATCACGACGGCGCACCCGACGTTGTCACATATGGATGGATTGAGAACGGACTCTTCTGGTGGGAGAATCCGAAAAAGCCGAACGTGATGTGGAAGCGCCACATGATCTGCAACAGCTATGACACAGAAGGCGGCTGGATGGGCGACATCAACGGAGATGGCAAGCCGGACCTGGTGTTGGCGCACTATAACCATTCAGGCGTTTTGTGGGTCGATTTCTCCGGGCCGAAGCCGATTGTTCATCACCTGGGCGAAGACCACAGTCGCGACAAGGACGTAGGGAATCCAGATGGAATTGTTCATCGTGTGTCGGCTGAAAGTAAAGCTGAAGATGGCCACGGCACCGGCATTGCCGATGTGAATGGCGATGGCAAGGCCGATGTTCTGACTCCCTACGGCTGGTTCGAAAATATCGATGCCAATCACGACAAATGGAAATGGCATCCGGACTGGAACCTGGGAGATGCAGGATTTCCGATCCTGGGTTACGACGTCAACAACGACGGTAAGATGGACATTATTTATGGACAGGGTCACAGCTACGGATTGTTTTGGCTGGAGCAGCAGGGAAGCGGCGCGAGTCGGCACTGGGTTAGGCATGTTATCGACGAATCCTATTCGCAGATCCACGCGCTGAAACTGGTGGACCTGGATGGCGATGGGCAGCCGGAGCTGCTGACAGGCAAACGTTATCGCGGCCACTCGGGCAACGATCCAGGCTCGTACGATCCGCTGGTTGTCTACTACTACAAGATAAATCGCAAGACTGCCAAGTTCACGCGCTATGCCATCTCCGTCAATGGCACGGCGGCTGCAGGAACGCAGTTTGTGACCGCGGACCTCGATCAAGATGGCGACATCGACATTGCCACCGCGGGCAAAACGGGCGTGCATTTTTTTGAGAACCTGAAAGTGAATCGCGTTCCAAAAGCCCAGCGCGAAAAAGAATTACTGCTGAACCAGAAGTGGCCTTTCCCAGGAGAAGGCGCGGAAGTTCCGCAAGAGGATGGGCCCAAGTAGCAGCGAAATGAACTTGCCGGCGAAGGAGAGCCGCTTCGGTGCTGCACATGCAATGAAGCGGCTGCCCGCCCGAAGGCGATTGCCCTCCAGGTTAATTTGCGTGTTCTTTGGCCACGGAATCAATGGTGTCGCCGGGATCGCGTAAGAGGTCCGTCGAGAGCTGAGGTCAAGGTTCTCCAGTACACTCGTAAGGAACAGCTTCCTTGTGGCCGAAGTTTGGCACGCCATGCCTACCCAATCTCTCCAGAACATCGTCCAGCATTTTGCACGCGACGCCGGGTTTCATATGGCTGGAATTGCTCCTGCAACATTCGCCGATCCTGTATTGTCCGCAGCGCAAGCGTCCGGCGGCAAAAATTCAGGCCCGCAAGTCGATGAAGCATTCCCGGAGCTTCACTACCTTGCCCAATGGGTTAGTGAAGATCGTGCCGGTGAAATGGAATATTTGAAGCGCCGAGACCTTGAGGGTCGGCTGTTGCGTTCTTCGGTGCGGATTCCGTTTCCTTGGGTAAAGTCTGTGATCGTCTGCGCGGTCAATTACAACAGTGACCAACCATACTCCATCGACATGAAAGCACCAGACACGCCGATGGGCGCGGGCTGGATTGCACGGTACGCATGGTCGGGTCGCCAAGAGCCGGTTGCTCCGGAGGAGGGAACCGCTGCGCACACGCCAGTCAACCTTTCACCCACCGACTATCACTCGGTGATTCGCACACGCCTGGAACAACTCGGCGCTGAACTGAAACAAAGGGTCGGCGATTTCGAGTCTCGTTGTTTCGTGGATACGGGGCCGTTGGTGGAGCGGATCTATGCCAAATACGCGGGGCTAGGATGGCAGGGAAAGAACACCTGCATGATCCATGAATCGCTGGGTTCCTGGTTTTTTCTTGGGGTCATTCTCACTTCCTTGGAACTGCCGCGCGACGATTGGGCACGGCCGATGGCAGACCGCTGCGGCAGTTGCACGCGCTGCATCGATGCATGTCCGACTGAGGCGCTGGAGCCATATCGGATGAATGCCTCCCGCTGTATTGCCTATTTGACCATTGAGAAGCGTGGCCCCATCCCGGAAGAGCTGGCTGCGAAAGTGGGCAGGAACGTCTTTGGCTGCGATATTTGTCAGGAAGTATGTCCCTGGAACCGGCGGGTGCCAGTGACCGACTGGCCGGAACTCCAACCGCGTTCAGAACTGGTGAACCCAGCACTCGATTGGCTGGAAAGTCTCGACGAAGCTGGCTATCGCCGGATGTTTCGCGGATCTCCTGTGGATCGCGCGAAGTTCAAGGACTTCAAGCGCAACGTAGAGGTGGCGCAGGGAAATGCGGCCCACTCACCGAGCACGGTCCCGGCTGCACCCATACAAGGCAACGGGCGACCGAATGTCGGGTCCCACGCTGGTCGTTAGAGACGAACTCCCAGGCGCTCGCCATGGAAATTCTTGTGGCGAGACGCCAATGCTGATCGGCTATACGCTGCGTTCCTGGTTGCGAACTACATTGACTGCGTTGAGGCCTTTGGGGCCTTGCTGGCATTCAAAATCTACCGCGTCTCCCTCGTTCAGCGTCTTGAACCCATTCTCCTGAATCGCAGAGAAATGCACAAAAACATCTTCACCGGTAGAGCGCTGGATGAATCCATAGCCCTTGGCGCCGTTAAACCACTTGACTACACCACGTTCTGTCACAAATTTTCCCCTTCATTCATCATCTGTCGCATGCGCCGTTGGGAGGGTTGGAGGGACCGCAGTGGAAGCTTCTAAAGCGCGAGACAAGTTCTGCTCTGGATCCAAACTGTGCCTGGTGCAAGGTGATGCAATGGTTAAACCAATTGCTACAAAAGGCCTTCCCCTGGACTTTACAGACACGTCCCGGCTCCGATATTGGTGGAAATTGGACTGGGACGAATCTGGCATTGTTATGGCAGGAAACGCGGAGAAACGCAAGAGAAATCTTATTGCAATCGGTTGATTCCATTGAGTCCACTGCGGCGCCTGCCGCAAGCGTACGCAGTTGCGACTGGAATTCCCCCCGTGGACTTGGACACGCTTCTGGGTGTGTGGGCACGCTATAGTCGAATTAGCCAGCCCGTATCAGCGAGCAATTTCGTCGCAGTTTGGAAAGTCTTCGAATCATGCTCACATTGCTGTCACAGCACAATACGACGGACTCGATTGCCATGAAGCCCGAGGCCTCCGGTCGGCATGAATCGCAGGCGACGGCGCTGCTTCGCTACCTGTCGCGAACGGCCGTTCACACCTATGCCTTCAGCGTGGCAGCAAACGTCATCCTGTCCCTGTTTCCATTTATTGTCCTGATGTTGACGATTGCCCGTCTGCTGCATTCATCCGAAATGGTGGATGTGATTCGCGGGATGCTGCAGGTGCTTCTTCCTACCGGCCAGGAATTCGTAACTCGCAACATGGTCTATCTGGTCTATTCACAGAAGCGGGTTGCCGCAGTCTCGGTGGTAATGCTGCTGATCTCGTCGACTGGGGTCTTTTTGCCGTTAGAGGTTGCGCTGAACCAGGTTTGGGGCGTCAAGGAGAACCGCTCGTACTGGCGGAATCAACTGATCTCTCTGGGGCTGGCATTCATGGTCGGCGTGCTGGCACTCATTTCCATCGCAATATCGGCTTCGCATGAGATGCTGCTCAAGCTGATCTTTTTTGGCCACACAAGCAGCCCCGTATTTCACTTTTTGGAACGTACAGTTCTCAAAATTCTCGGCGTAGTTGCCAGCATCTCACTCTTCTTTCTGATTTATTGGATTCTGCCCAACCGCCGCGTTCGGGTCATGGCGGTATTGCCGGGCGCGATCATTACAGGTCTGCTGTGGGAAGCTGCCAAGCTGGCCTACATCGCGGTGCTTCCATGGCTGGATCTCAAGTCCGTCTACGGACCTTTTTCCATCTCAGTCGGTCTAATGTTATGGGCATTTCTCTCAGGGCTGATTCTGCTGGCCGGTGCTCATTTTTCCGCCAATCGATTTCTTCGTGCCGAGTCCATGGCAGGGAACGACCAATCTGCGACGAACGCCGCGCCTCCCCAGGACTTGACGACAGCGTAAACGATACGACTTCTGTATTGGTAGGAGAGCAGAAGCGATTGTTACACTCAAACTAACGCCACGGACGCTTGGGTGCGATCAATGACAGGGCTGCGGCAGGCGAGATCGGTCAAAGAGCGTATTCGCGCGATGCTGCGTTTCCGGTTCATTCGCAAGAAGAGACGCGGTTTCGCGTTCTGGTCGTTGGCGACCGCTCTGGTTTTATTTTTGCTCCGCTGGCTACCGGGGATTGGTGAGCACATCCATCTTTCGCCCTGGGTTGCGCTGCTGGTGGGGACCGTGGCGGGCCTTCCGGCGCTGTTTCGCTGGATGCGGTGGCACTTGCTGTGGAAGCTGCGCAACCGCTTGTTCGTCACCTATGCGCTGATCGGCCTGACCCCGGTTGTG